>CAJYOV010000216.1 GCA_913776405.1 Pseudobdellovibrionaceae bacterium | reverse complement strand
AGGTGAAAAGCACAGAGCGAATACAATTCCTAAAATCCACTGGGCTATCAAGAGTCCTGCGAACATGCGATCAATCTTGATTGCCTGAGCACGTTTGATCTCTCGACTGATAGCTATCCGCCGCTGGCGGATTTCGGGATTGCCCATTAGAGCTTCACCTTCATCGAGCACCCAAAGACATCACTCGTTCGCCACTCAATTTTGCGCGAGTTGAGCCAGCTAATGACGGCGATCGCACCTTGGCTTTCGCCTTCGTGGCCACGCGACGGCGTCAAGCCGCCTGCGAACACGAGTTGACCGCGTTCATCGTAGAGAAACACTTGGCCAGAGGTTTTCACTCCAAATTTTGCAGACTCGAAGCCACCTGGATCCTCGACAATTTCGAGACCATCGATGCCTTTCGCCATCTCGAAAGAATGGCTCTCTTTCAAGAGCGCCGGATCACCGAGGTCGTTGAAAACAACTCGCACGCGAGCACGAGATCCAATTTGTAGGATCAAACGCTCAAGATCTGTAAGGGTCGCGTGACTGCAAGCACACTTCGGATGAAGAAAAACTAAGAGCTCTGGTTTCGTCATATTCGGCTGTAGAGACGAGAGCGCTGGCCAAAGAGGCGCAGCTTCTGCCGCTTCACCTGGCGTATAGGAATAGCGAGCGAAGGCCGAGACGCCACCAATCAAAATCAAAACCCAGAGGGCGAAGATCCAGGTCTTCATGCGGACAAGTCAGCAGCCTTTGCAGAAAGGCTGCGCTCCACGCTTTCAACAAGCTTGTCGAAGTTAAATGGCTTCGCCAAAAGATCGGTCGCGCCGATCTCGAAGATGTCGGACTTATCTACGACTTCGGAATAGCCTGTCATAACGATGAAAGGCACTTTGGATTTTGATCTCACATGATTCAAGAAGGCGACACCATCCACCTCAGGCATACGGATATCCGACACGATCAGCGTAATCTCTCCTGCCGACTCATCGAAAATCCGTATGCCCTCGGCACCGTTGATTGCTTCTTTCACGGTGTAGCCGTGGCGTTGGAGTCCGCGAACCACGACCTTCCGAAAGATTGCGTCATCCTCAGCAACCAAAGCTGTTTTTTTGCTTTCATCAGGACGCGACATTCTTTCACCTCTTGGCTTCACCCTCTCACTCATCGGCCCCGTCTTGGTCTTTAAGCAGTGAAGATATCCGGATGTAAGGCTCGATCTGTCTCTGATTGAGACCTCGCGCTCGCCAAACGTTTTACGAGGTGCTCCACTAGACCCGAATGATTGAGAGATCATTAAGCAACAAAGGATCACTGCTTGCCCTTTCTCCGCCATAAACTAGGTCGCACGTTCTATGAGAGTTTTGGTCATTCAAAATCGGAAGACGCTCTTCCACTTGTGTGTCTGCACGGGGGGCCGGGTGGCTCGCACTTTTACTTCATGCCGTTCAAGGGTTCGATGAAAGATCGTCACATTGTTCTCTACGATCAGGTCGGCGCCGGTCGATCTTCAGAGATCCCGAAAAAGCTTCAGAACGTGAAAACTCTCGTAAACGATCTCGAGACCCTTCTTGCAAAGTTGAAAATCGAGCGTTTTCACCTGCTGGGGACAAGTTGGGGCGGCTCACTTGCGCTCGAATATTACTTCCGAACGCGCGGCCGAGGCGTCGAAAGCCTCATTCTCCAGTCGCCACTTGTTTCAACGAAGTCATGGGCGAAAGACGCTGGCCGCCTTTTGAAGACGCTCTCGCCCGCAGATCAAAAAGTGATTCGCAACTGCTTAGAAGTGGGTGCCACGGACTCGAAAGTTTATTTGGAAGCCGAAAAAGCTTATTACAAGCGATACGTCTACCGCGGGAAGCCTGATCCAGTAAAAGCGCGCTACCAGAAACGTTATCCGAATGTTCACGGCAAGGAACTCTACATGAACATGTGGGGTCCCAGTGAGTTTCGCGCAACGGGTTCACTTCAAACGTTCGATCGCGAAAAGGATCTAAAGTCGATCCAAGTCCCGACCCTCTTCATCGCGGGTCAATACGACGAAGCGACACCGAAAACGCTCGCTCGTTTCGCGAAGATCGTTCCAAACGGCGAGATCCAAGTGATTCGTAACGCGAGCCACGCGATTTTAAGCGAAAGGCCAAAAGCGATGATCAAGGTCGTTTCAAGCTTCTTGAAATCAGTCGAGTCAAAGTAGCGTCGTAATGTAAAAGACGGCCGGCCAAGCGCTCAACCAAGCCCAGAAAAAACGGTTTAGGCCGAAGAGGCCGACGTTCACGAGGTGAAACAACAGCGCAGCGCCACAAAAAAGAAAAGCGGCTCGGAGATTGAAAGCTGAAAGCGGCATCAGGATCTCAGCGACGATCACAGCCCAAGAGCCCAGTCGTAAGAGTTGCGTATTTCGCTCGATGCGACCTTTGAGTTCTAGTCGATACGGACTAGCTTTCAGAAATGAGCTGACCGCGAGTCCTGAGCGCCAGCTTGGGCTTTTCAACTTTGAGAGCCCAGCTTTGAAGTACGAATAAAGAAGCTGAACGGCTAGGTAGACGAGCGCCCACTTTCCCAAGCCTGACTTATAAAATCCAAAACCGATCGAAAGTGAGAGCAACACTTGCAGAAACATCTGATCGCTTCCGCCGTTAAAAGTTCCACGGAAACGGAGGCAGATGAAGAAGTGAACCACGAAAAGCGCCAAATACATGGGTGCGCTTGGCGAAATTAAGGCCGCTACCGCCAAAATCATTTCTGCGAGGGCTAACTGTCTTAGGGAGCCCTTGGACGCTAACCACCGCTTGAAAACATCTGGCGCAGGAAGAGAGCGTTTGAATTCTAAACGTAGAATCTCAGGCGACCACACACGGTGAACCTCAGGCTTCGATGAGATTCTAAGAAACTCAACACCAGAAAGAAAAAGACCGAGAGACACCATTTGCCCGCACAAAAGAAGCGCCTGATTTAAATTCACCGCGCATCTCCCAGAGAATCTGAGACCCTTGGCGTCTGTGAATGGATTTCGTGCGAGACAAAGAAAATCTCGCCTTCAGACGACTTCAGACGAAATTGAAACAGAAAACCGGATCGGCCGGAGCTCACTTCAAATGCTTCGAACCTTTGTCTCGTCCACTCCGTCACTTGCCGGAAGGAGATCATGCGGTCCAAGTCGTCTTGGGCTAACGAGGCTTCGCCCGTTAAGTGCGGTTGGAGGTCGCGCAAGAATTCGCGAAGGATATTCTCGTACGCGTGACTCAAGTTTGTTTCTGCGTTGTAAAGAAGCGCCCCGACTGCCGGTTTGCTCTCCGAGCTGAGCGAGACCCACGCCTGACCGCCCTGAGGTTTCGCTTCAACGATCACGACTGTTTCGACTTGATCGAAGAATGACCATCGCGGAAACAAAACGCGAATGAGATTTAAAAAGGCGTTGAAGTTAAACACTCACTTATGGTGCACGAACCGAACGCTTCAATAAAGTTGGAACTAACGATTGAACAGATAAACAGCGCCGGAATCGGCTGCGCTATTGTCGCTTGATGCGGTTTGACCATTCGTCACGGTTTTTTGGTTTGAATCTTCGCCGGTTGCGCCTACGCCAAGCGATGAATTCGAGATCGAGACCGCTACCCCGAAATTATCATTGGCCTGAGCGTTGGGCGCTTTAAGATAGGCGAGCTGCGGCCATGAGTTGCCATTCTTCCGGTAAAGGTACGCTGCGCCAGATGACGGAGCTGATGTGCTGTAACTGACATCGTTACCTTGAATCACGTTTGTTTCGAGAGCGGCCTCCCCAGGTGAGCCGACTAAAACGAGGTCGCCGTTGATGGAGACGCTCGTACCGAACAAATAACCGGTGGTCGCATTTAGTGCACGAAGAGCGGTTTGTTGCGACCACGTCGAACCGGAGCGCGCAAAAACAAACGCAGATCCTGTGTTTGTCGTTTCATTTGGTGCGCCGACAATTGCGACATCGCCGTCTACAGAGACGCTTGCGCCGAACTGCATTCCAGAGACGACCGGGCTTGCTTTTAAATAGGCTTCCTGTGACCAGGCCGTGACACGTTTAAAGACATACGCTGCGCCTGAGCTTTGATCGACCGGTGCGCCGACGACTATCGTGTCGAGATTGATCGCAACGCTCGAACCAAACTTCACGCCTGCTCTGACAAAGGCTTGCTTCAGGTAGGTGGACTGAGTCCAAGTGTTTCCCGAACGAGTGAAGACGTAGGCTGCGCCCGCTTGGCTCGAAGAATTGTTGGAGCTATCAGACGTGCTAACGCCTGTCGCGTTGCTCGACTCTTGAGGCGCACCGATGACGATCGTGTTGCCCGAGATCGCGACGGCACGGCCAAAATCGTCGTTTGAGTCTCTGTTACTTGCCTTCATGTACGCCTGTAACGACCAAGTCGTGCCGCTGCGAATGTACACGTGGGCTGCGCCACTGCCGTTTGTCCATGCGAATAAACACGAAGTCGATGTCGAAACGCTCGAGTTGTTACAGCTATCACCAGGCGATCCGATGACAAGGGTGTCGCCTGAGATTGCGACCGAGTTGCCGAACAGATCCCCATTTTGTGCGTTGGCTGACTTTATCACCGCTTGCTGCGTCCACGAGCTGCCGGATCGAACATAAACGTAAACAGAACCTTGCGATGAGTCCTTAAGAGGTGCACCGACAACCATCGTGTCGCCCGAGATCGCGACACTCGAGCCAAGCGCGTTGCCTGAAGTTTGATTCGACGCTTTTAGATACGCTTGCTGCAACCATCCGATGACCCACCCGTCGCCTGGGCGCGCGGCACTCACGTTGCCAGCTCGATCGTAAACACGAACGCTTGCGAAGTAGGTCGACCCTTCAACCAATGTCAATCCCGTGAGTGTGTTGGTTGTCACAGCACCCACGTTCGTCCAATTTAGGACGTCGGTCGCTCCGGAGCTGCTGCCAATCGCGACTTCATAACGACTGATTCCTGAGAGCGCATCGGTTGAAGCCGACCAGGCAAGAGCCGGCGATTGCGTGAGCGAAGCGGAGGTGAGCCCGTCATCTAGGGTTGAAGGTGTCGTTGGCGCAGTGACGTCCGCTCGGAAGCCGTCGCCCGAGGTGATAGCGGAAATATTTCCAGCGCGATCCACAGCGCGAACACTGACGAAGTAGAGAGTGCCTTCAGTCAGAGACAAACCAGCTTGTACTTTCGATGTCACCGGGCCCGCATTTGTCCATGGCAACGTATTCGTCGAACCACTCGATGTCCCAACGGCAAGTTCGTAATGATCTATCCCACTCGTTAAGTCGGATGCCGCAGACCATGAAAGTGTCGGTGTCGTTGAAATTGCAAGAGACCAAGTGCCGTCATCCATTGAGGTCGGCGCAGTCGGCACGGTCGTATCGATAACGAGAGATTTCCCTTGCGACAAAGAGCCCGCCGCACCCGGCGACGGCAGAGTCAGTGTCGCTGGGTTCGTTACGGCATCTTCGATGGATCCGCCGTTTAGCATCAGTGCAGATGTCGACGTGTAGTCTAGGTCGCTCGAGGTATCTGCAGATTGAACCGTGTATGTAAATGAAAGCTGCGTCGTTCCTGTTCCAGAAGCGTAAGAAATATCTCGATCCGTTCCGCCTGTCTCAAGCGTCAAGAGCGGCGTGCCCGAAACAAAAACAGGCTTTGAGAAGTTTACGAGAATTGAAACTGTCTCGCCCGCTCGATAGTAGCCATCAGCTTTCAACGACGTGACCGAGGTCACGACCGGAATCTCGGTGTCGATCACGAGAGCCTTATTTGCACCGAGAGAGCCCGCAGTTCCTGGAGACGCAAGTGTAAGAACAGCCGCGTTTAACGCAGGATCGGCTATCGATCCACCGGCCGTTTGCAATGACGTTGTGCTTTTGTAGTCTAAGTCGCTAGCGCTATCCCCGGGCTGAACGGTGTAGTTAAACGTGAGAGTCGAGGTTCCTGAACCTGAGGCGTACGTCGCCGACCGATCCGTTGTGCCCGTCTCCAAGACTAACTTCGGAGTGCCCGTCACTACGACCGCTTCAGAGAAAACAATCTGAATCGGTATCAAAGTCCCCGCTTTGTAGCCGCCATTGGCCTTCGACGATGTGACATTCAAAACAGTCGGCGCGGACGTATCGATCACGATATTTTTGTTTGCACCGAGAGAGCCTGCTGTACCCGGGCTCGGCAGCTCGGTCGGTGCTGTGTTGCCAGCAAGATCCGCAAGACTGCCACCATTCAATGAGAATGATGTCGATAATTCGTAATCGAGGTCGAAGGATGTATCGCCCGCTTGTACGGTGTAAGTGAACTCGAGTGTCGGTGTGCCAGAGCCACCCGTGTAACTCACAGTTGTCGTTGAACTTGGAGACGTTTTTAAAACAAGCTGAGGCGTCCCGGTTAAATACACGGCTTCAGAGAACTGCACGGTCACCGGAACATCTGTTCCCGCTTTATAAGCCCCGTTGGCAAGAGGTGAGCTTACGCCCACGAGCGATGGAGCCGTCGTATCGATCACGATATTCTTGTTGGATGAAAGTGAGTTCGGTGCGCCCGGAGCAGGCAGCGTGAGCGCCGAAGAATTTCCCGCGGCATCTTTAATCGAGCCAGAGTTAAGCGCAAGCGACGACGTTGTGACGACATCGAGATCCGAAGACGTGTCGCCGGCTTGTACGGTGTAGTTAAATGTCAGCGTTGATGTGCCAGAGCCGGAAGTGTAGTTCACGATGCGATCGGTAAGACCAGTCTCAAGTGTGAGTTGCGTGGTTCCTACCACGATCACCGGTTCAGTGAAGAAAACCTGAATCGGAAGGACTGCACCGACGCGGTAGGCGCCGTTCGCCGACGACGAGGCAAGCGACGAGACACTAGGGCCATTCGTGTCGATCAGAATCGTTTTTGAATCCGCAAGCGAACCGCTGGCGCCCGGCGAAGGCAGGGTTAATACGCTTGCGTTTGCGGCTCGGTCCAAAATACTTCCGGAATTCAGGATCAAACTTGAATTTGATTTTACATCGAGCGGGGCAGCCGAATCGCCCGCCTGGACCGTATAGTTGAAAACAAGCTTGTTTGAACCTGACCCGCTGACATAGTCGACAGCGCGATCGACGCTTCCGGTTTCAAGCGTCAGGCGCGGAGTTCCGCTGACAAAGACGCTTTCTGAAAAAACGACTTCAACTGGAATGACTGCGCCTACTGTGTAACTTCCACTCGCGACAGATGAGCCAACAGCAACAACCGTTGCAGGCGTTGTATCGATGAGAAGATTCTTAACCCATGAGAGTGATCCGCTCGTGCCGGGATCTGCAAGCGTCAGATTCGGCGCGTTCGATGCGCGATCTCGAAGCGTTGCTCCATTGAGTTCAAGTGCCGATGCAGAAACGTAGTCGAGGTCATCGGATGTGTCACCGGCTTGCACGGTGTATGTGAAGGTCAGCGAGCTCGTTCCAGAACCTGAAGCATAAGGGGCGAAACGATCAGTGACGCCTGTTTCGAGGGCGAGTCGCGGTGCACCCGAAACGACTGTGATCGTTTTTGAAAACATAACTGTAACTGAGAGTGTGGCGTTGATTGAGTACGAGCCATTCATTGACGATGAACTGACTTGAGTCACAACCGGGACAACCGTATCGATCGCAATGTCTTTGTTTGCGCCGAGCGAGTTCGCGGAGCCGGGGCTCGGCAAAGCTAGGTCCGCATCCAGAGAATCAGCAACACTTTTGATTGAGCCACCAGCTAGCGCCAGTGCAGTTGTTGAAACGACATCAAGATCTGCCGATGTATCGCCGGGTTGAATCGCGTAATTGAAAACAAGGTTTGTCGTTCCGCTTCCGCTCACGTAGTTCGCAATTCGATCTGTCAAACCCGTTTCAAGAGTTAGCGTCGGTGTACCGGTAACCGTTACCGCTTGAGAGAACTGCACAGTGATAGGCACACTGCCTGAACCATAATAGCCGTTCGGCTTGGTCGAATTGATTTGAGTCACGGTTGGCGCAAAGTCATCGTTTGCAATCGTTAAGGTATGAGAGCCTTGAGTTGTACTCTTGATCGCTTGACCCATCAGAATCAGACCGAGACCGAACTCCACTGTTTCATCGGGTTCGCTAATCGCATCGTTTTGAAGAGCGACAATGAGAGTCTTACTCGTCTCTCCAGGCGCGAACGTGACGGAGCTAGTTGGCGTCACAGAATAATCCGCGCCTTGAGTCGCTGTGCCGCTCAATGTGTAGCCGACAGTCGTCGTGAAAATGGACGGATGTGAAAGCTCAAGCACGACGCTCGCGGAACCAGACGCTTCAGCTACGGACTGGCTCGCTGTTGCAAACCGGATCGTGGGCGGTGCTTCGTCGTCAACGAGAGTGAATTGAATTTGATTCGCCGGCAGCTCGATCGACGTCGAGACATTCGTTAGAGTCAGTTTGAAATCTTGGTTCTGTTGATAAATCGAATCGTTTACGAGAGGGATGACGACAGGGTACGCCGTCGCTCCGGCCGGAATTGTCACGGAACCTGAAAGCGCAGAAAAACGCGAACTCGGTGAAACGCTAATTGCAGAGATGCCCCAGTTGAATGTCACCGGCTGCGGTGAAGGCCGCGAGAGCGTAAACAGAAACGAGTTTGTCGAGTTTTCTAACACGGAAAACGGAGCGATCGCGAGCACCGGCGTCGTTGACGGCGGCGTCACTTGATCTTCATCGATCTCACCTTGTTCGCAACCGGTCTGGATCACTGCGAAGAAGATCCAGAACAGAAGGGCTATCCATTTCCCATTCATGTGAGATCTATCGGCTTTTTCCGAGGCAAACTTCGTTAATATTGAGTTGCAGAGCGGCTTTCAGGACCGTCAAACGCTTGGCTTGTGACGCTTGCCTCGGACCGTTAATCTGAGAGCAACGATGAGATCTCGAGCTGGACTGAAGTCGACATTTCGCTCCTATTCGCACCTGCTAACGGCAGCTTTTTTAGCCGCGTTCGTACTTTCATCGAGCGCTTGCAAGAATGCCTTTGAAGAAGCCTCGACCAAGAACACGAACGACGCCTACTTCTTCGATGCCAAACGCGCCCTCGACCAGAAAAATTACGATCTCGCAATTGAAAAGCTCACTGCGCTTACGCCCGCCTACCAAGAGCGCCGCGAAGTCATCACCACTTTCGCCAGTGTGTACGCAGGTCGATGCGGGCTCGACTTTTTAAAATTGGCAACTGCGATCACTGACAATCCAGGTGGCCGCCTCTTCGTTATTTTGACAAGCCAGTTTCGGAACGCTACGACGGGAAGTATCGCCGACTGCGCAGAAGCCGAAACTTGGATGAGAAAACTCGCGCCGACGAACACGTTCACCTCGCTAACGCCTGATGAAAACGTGTTCTTGGCAATCGTCTCTTTCGCACGCATCGGAGCTGTCCTTGGGACCTATGCCGATATCGACAACGACGGCGTGGCAGACACTGGTTTTGATTCATGTAACACAACGCAACTGCCTGATGCTGACGCTCGAAGTGTCGGCGTCAGCATGAATCTTGCGGTCTCAGCTCTAGCGGCATCAGGCAGCACCATCGCCGGCACAGCTCTCTCGAATCTTTCAAATACGTGCAGCTCATTGCCGGCTGGCGCTAACTTCTGTTCGATATTTACGCCAGGCGATTTCACATCACCGATGATGAAAGTTCTCGATGGCGTCATTAAGTC
>CAJYOV010000215.1 GCA_913776405.1 Pseudobdellovibrionaceae bacterium | reverse complement strand
CTATCGTCGACGAGCACGTGAAGTCGTTCGAGGCCCTCGTGGCCCAGCGACTCTCACCAACTCAGATCAGTCATTAACCCCCGTGAACCGATGGAGGCCTAGCTCGCTTCCTTCGGTCATATGGATGACACCCGATTGATCGATCAAGAATCCAAAATTGAACATCATGGTTGTCTCAGGCTCTCGCGGCTCTGCGGGCTCGTCGCTGAAACTCAAAAGCGGTTTCAACGAGAGGTTCAGCTCATCGAGTGGATCTTTAGGCGGTTCTTCATCTTTTCGTACGACCTGATTCTGCGGGTCTCCGAGACGCATCGACAGATGCCGACGGAAGCTGTGAATGCCGACACCGTGATCAGTGTTGTTGTATTCAAACGTATGAAACTGAATTAAGGCGTTATCGCAAAGCCCGCTCGCGATTGCAGCGCCAACCAGAAGACCGGCCGAACGATCTAGCTTGTCGGTGATACGCGCCCACACGCGATAGTTTTTCTTTGTCGGGTTCTCAAACCACTTAAGACCCGCACGAGCGAACGTGCTCTCACGATCCGAATAAATTTTCTGAGAGATCTCTTGAAGGCCGTAACCCTTCGCCGTGCAAATCAAATGGCCGTGATAGAAATCCATCCGGTTGATTCCGGCCGTACTTGAGGGCTGAAGGCGCTCGTCTAAGACGAACTGTAAGACGCCCAGAAGGCTCTGGCGAAGTTCCGCTGGAAACCACAGACTACGCTCTGAAAACCGAAGCTCGCCGCCCCGAGCCTTTAAAGCCATGTAGTCCTTAGCCGTAAAATTCCATTCAGGTCGCACATTATAAAGTGTCGAGGCCGCAGCCGGTTGGCGCAAAAGGGCATACCCCTTAGCTCCGGCGGCACCCGCCTGAGGCGCCAAAACGAATAAATGAAAGATGACACCTAAAAGGGCAAGACTCTGCTTCATGCCCCAACTGGAATGCGAAAACCCCGCCGGAACGGAAAGGTGTCAGGTCCCGTTTGTGGAAGCAGCGCGCCCACGAATCGGACCTGGCACCTTTTAAGCGGATTCTTTGAGTGCGCTTACGATGCTGAGAAGTTTCAGGCGGTCTGCTTTGACCTTCTTCCACTTGCCTTCGCTTTTGAGCCAGATGACTGCGAAGTCGAGTTTCTCGCCGAGGCTCTTAGGTGGTTTGCCTTTGTAGAGAAGCCAGCAGAAGAGACCGAAGTTGCTCTTATCGGTCTTCAGTCCCGATGAAGCTTTGAGAACATCTCTGAAGAGCGGGAATGCTTTTTCAGCTTCTTCGTACGTGATTGTTCCGCTTTGATCGACATCGAAGCGCGTGTAGATCGATTCGATGTACTGCATGACCATCGTCATTCGCGTCAGCTCTGAAATGCCGACCGGTTGACCGATCTTCGCTTTGTCGCGAGTCGCTGTTTCGAGCAATTTCTGGAACGTCAGGAAGTTTTCGTCGTCCAAGTTCTTCGCGATCTTCACCCAGTTCGGAAGTTCTTTGTACGTTGTTGCGAACGTCGCTTTGTGGCGCGTGCGCATGCAATCGACTGTCACCTGTTTGCGTTTGAAGTAATCTTCACCCGCTTTTGAGCAACGGTCGGTCATGTCGCTATAAAGACGCGTTTGCAGAATGCCGCCACCTAAAACCATCGACATCCAGTCGAACATTTCGTTGTAGCTGATCTTGTCGTTCGCATCCGCACTCATCGCGAACATATTCGCTTCATCAAACGACGTTTCCCAAAGGACGTTGTCGTTCGGCTCGACGTACTTGAAGTCCGACGCAAGCTCATGAATGTCGTCGTAGAATTCTTTCGTTTGATCTTTCGTGATGCCAGTGTAGGCGTCCTTTTCCGGGCGCGACGAGTAGCCGTTCATGATCAAACGCATCGCGAGCGACTTCCAATTCATCTGTTGGAAAGTCACGTCACTAAATGCCTGGTAGGATGAGCTTCGCTCGAAAACGACCGTGCCGTTTGCCGCAAAGATCGTCGGGTTCTCACGATTGAACAAGCGACGAATGTCTTCGTGAGCTTGCTTGTACGGCGTCGACTTCGTTGGCCAAAGTTTACGAATCGTTTTCAGCGGGATCGCCTGGTTCTTCAAGCGCGGGTCATTGTAGACAGCCTCGGTGCGAACTTCGTCCCACACACGCTGCATGTCGAGCCAGCCCATGACCGTGCCGTACGCGGCATCGAAACCAGCGAGCGTTAAGCCCTCGACTCTTGTCGACTTTCGTTTGCCGCTGCTACTCGTTTTTGGATTGAAAAGCTTGTTGAAGGCCACACGGACGACGTGTTGGATCGTTGAATCGCGAACGTCAAGTTCGATCAACTCCATGCGTTCCATCTCGTCTACGATTTGATCGAGATACGCGTACGAGATGGTCTTCGACGGTTTTACATCAATTGCTGTTTTCACGATGATCGCGATCTCGTCGACCATCTGTTTCATCTGTTTTAAACCCTCACCTGCCATCAGGTCCTTGCCTGACATCAAGTAATGGCTGCGAAGATAAACGGCGTAAAGCTTTGCTGCATTCGAGAGAAGCGGCTGCCAATCGCTTGCGGCAACTTTGTTACCGAGTGGATTGAGTAAAACCGACTTCGCTAGCTCGAACGTTGGAATATACTTAATGATGTTGTCTGGACCACTCCAGTTTTTGAAGAGTGGCTTCACCGCAACGAGAAGATTCTTAAGGTCCTTCGTCTCGTAGGTAATGCTCGAATTCGAGAAAAGCGCGCCGAGATTGATCGTCGTGATCTGCAGATTCTGCATAGCCACTTCGACTTTAGCCGGGTCTTTGAGAGCTTCTTCGCGCGAGAGCGTTCCCATCAGGATCGAGATGTACGGATGGTTACGAAGCGATTCTGTTTTCAGAATCTGGATCGCTGTTTGAGCGCGCGCTAGCTCCTGTCTGGTGATTTTATCGCTCGCACCGCCAAGCAATATTTGCTTTACGCGCATCGCTTCTGCGAGAAGAGAGTCCGAGACCTTAATGTCGCCTAAGAAAAACTGCTCGAGGAAAGAGCGGATCTCTTTTGGAGTGTAGTAGTCGGCATTCGCACCTTGCGTGTTTGCCGTGAACATTGTGACGGCATCACTCGCACACGCGTAAGCTTGACTGACTTCTGACACATTCGATGTGCCTTGGAAGTAAGATTGGATGACCGGAATCGCCTGCGCCAAGCAGTCGGTTTGTGGAAGAGTCATTTTCAATGGGCCACCGCCGTTTCCACCATCATTGGTAGAAACAGAACAGCCTGAGAGGGCTAAAGAGCCTGCCGACAGCGCGCTGACCGCGAAAGCGACGCTGTGCTTTCGCACGCGCATCTTGCGCAGTCGGAGGCGGCTCTTGATCGCCGTTGTGAAAGACTGGAAGTACATGGTCCTCCTGACACTTCCAAGAATACCAGAGTTGTTGCTACTAACACTGATTGTTAGCCACGACTCGACTTGCAATGGTCTTTGGCCATGATGCACGATGGTGCGACCATGACCAAAGCCCTCTTCATCCGCATGGATCGCATCGGCGATCTTGTCCTGACCTTGCCTGTCGACCAGGCAATGACCTCGACCAAAATCGCAGACGAAATCGATTGGTGGATTCCCAAAGGACTGGCCTTCGTAACCGATAACGCAGTCCCCCCTCGAAGAGCAGAAGAAGTCTCGCGCGAGATTGGTTTTCTACAATTCTTCAAGCTTGTGCGGAAAATTAGATCGCGAGGTTACACTTTCGCAACGGTCTTTCAAGGTCCATGGTGGGTCGGGCTCGCACTTCTTCTCGCGGGTGTCCCCACCCGGATCGGCGTGCTTAGCAAAGCTTCCTCTTTTCTCTTCTTCAACCGCGGCGTTCGACAAAAGCGAAGCACGTCCGACCGAAGCGAGCTTGAATACAATTTTAACCTTCTCGAAGATGGTCTCGCCGGGAAGCACGGCTCACTTCCCCGTTCAACCCTTCACCTCCGAGCTGACTTTCCATTGGTTCCAGGGCTTATGCCGAACTCTTACTTTGTGGTTCATCCAGGGATGGGCGGGTCCGCTTTGAACTGGCCGACAGCAAGGTATGTCGAACTGATCCGCACACTCGCTAGGCGCGCGACAGTGGTGATTTCAGGCACTAAGGCCGATGAAGCTTATCTCAATCCGTTGAAAGCAAACTTAGCTGGCGATGGGAATGTCATGTGGTTGGATGGTCGGCTGAACGGCGCGCAACTGATTGGCCTCTTGGGTCATGCGAAAGCAATCATTGCTCCGTCGACCGGCGTCCTTCACCTGGCCGCATCAACTGGTCAGCCGACGCTAGGTCTTTTCTCGCAAGTGCGTGTCCAACGAGCTGTTCGCTGGGGGCCCAAAGGCCTTCGCACCGCCGTGGCCGAAGCTCCGGACGAGTCGCCTAATGCGATGGAGAAACTCTCGGTCGAAGACGTTCTCGAGAAACTTCAGACACTTCTCTGATTTTTCGACGGGCGCAAATTTATTGAGCGCCTTGATGTCCAGACAGATAGATCGACCGAATCTGCGACTCGGCTTGAGCGGCGAGTTCGTGACGAGTTGATTCTTTTGTAACGCGGATCGGATCCAAGAAATGAAGCTCGGCTTTTAAACTCTTCGTGTTCATGAGTTTCAAAAAGTGCGGGGCAAAATCCATGTCACCATACCAAGCGATCTTGTCGTTGTTCTTTGCCGAGAAGGGTTCGCCGTCGATTTCGGTATATTTTAAGACGACTGGTAGGATATCGACTTGAGCTTCGATCGCCGCTGTAAGTAGCGCTTTCTTAAATGGAAGCACGTGCAAACCGTTTGTGCTCGTCCCTTCCGGATAGATCGTGACGTTGATCCCGTGAGAAAGAGCATCCGTCATCTGACGAACGTCTTTTTCGATCGTTGTGCGATTACGCCGTTCGACGAAGATACAACCCGCCTGACGTGTCACCTGGCCTAGGACCGGTGTTTCGCCCATGTCGACCGAGGTCACAAAGAGCGTGGGATGAACGGACGCTAGGATAAAGACATCCATGTAAGACATGTGATTGCCGACGGTCAGAAAATTCTTCGACTCCATCTCTTCGGTGTAGCCGAAGACTTTGATCTCAAAGCCAAAGCTCTCGAGGAGCTTCTTACTCTCAGTGCTGACTTTTTGTGAGAGGTAGCGGTTTTTCTCGGCGTCATCCATTTTGGATGTCGCAACCGATGTCACAGCGAAATATTTCGCAAGTCTCGATAAAAAACCGAGCGCACGGGCGCCTCCACGAATCACAAGACGCCCCATAAAATCATAAGTTGTATTTGCCTTTGAACGCCGCGCTCATTTCAGAAACTTTGAGTACGGTTAAGAAATCGATGCAGTGAAACTCACGGTCGAGAGCCGGCTCACCTGCGAGCTTCGCGCCCGCTTTGAAGTAGCTGTATACCAACGCCGGAACTTTCTTCGCGATTTCTTCTTTGTTGTAAACGTAGGGATTTGCCTCGATGTACTCGAGAACGCCGCCCAGTTGCTTCATCGTGAACTTCTTTGTCGGACTAACATCGAACTCGCGAGTGAGGTGGCCTTCATTGATCAAGTACTTTGTAATGAGACCCACTTCGAGCGGGTCCATCGTTTTCACGCTGCCGCAACCGAAGAGGATTTCGGTGCCCGTGCGCTGGATGTACTCAGCGATTCCGCGCCAGAGAAGAGCGATGATGACTCCGTTACGATGCTCTTTATCGATACAAGCGCGACCGAGTTCGAGCTTCGTGCCTGGCATTGCCAAGATTCGCTCCATGTTGAACTCGCCTGTTGAGTAGAACGTGTCGGTAAACTTGCTGCAGTTCAAACGATACGTGCCGATCACGCGATTTGATCGCTTATCGAAGATCATCAAGTGATCGCAAATCGTATCGAGCTTATCGATGTCGACCCCGATCGTGCGTGTCTTGTTCATGTATTCGCGGTGAAAGACATCGTAACGGAGCTTCAAGCACTGCTCGAGTTCCATACCGTTCGAGACCGTTTTTACGAGGTAGTGACTACGCTCGAATTCAAACTGAACGTTTGGGATGAAATTGCGAATCTTGTACGCCTGAAGCTTTACTTCAGAATCGATGCGCTCGAGCGCAACTTTCATGCGACCGAAACTGTTGAACACGCTTGCGGGAGTCAGGTTCTTAGCTGTGTTAAGCACGTTGTCTCCTAATCGATGAAAACGCCGCTGGGAATTTGAACCCTGTAAGGGCGTCGTTACTTTCATCGACAAGCGTATTGAACTCCTGAGGCGCACGCGGTCAGGTTTGTGTTGGTTTAGTAAAAAACGACCACAGCCAGCTCATGCGCGCGAGCCGACGCTTTAGATGTAGCGGCTTTTTTCGTACCTTGCTAGCAGAGGAATTGCGATCTTGTGGTCAAAGAAAGGGCATCTTTTGGAAGCCCGAAATCATTATTAATTCCAGGTACCTAGAGTGATCTGCGTGGTTGAAGCATCAACCAGGACAGGGCCGTAACTCGCTTCTTGGTCACAATTCTCAAAAGGAACTGAGCTTCGATCAAGGTCTAAGCAGCCGCAGAGAGAGTATGTGCCCGACGGAATGGTCGCGGTCGCGTTGCCGTTTTCATCTGTCCATCCGCTCGTTGAAGCGGAGTAGTTACATCCGCTCGTTGAAGAACAGCTCTGCGAAGTCGACACGTATCGAAGAGTCGCGCCAAAGTTCGGCGCCGTACAACCCGACGTCGTAAACACGAGAGCCGTCGTCGGTGACGCGTTCGTTCTGCAGTCAGGTGTCGTGCACTGAACACGAACCGCCGGAATCGCCGTCGGCACACCCGTATCCGCCGTCTCCGAACACGCGCTCAACGCCCAAACCGAAGTCGCTACCAATACGAATTTCAAAACGGATTTCATGTTCAGCACGATTCTCATTTCTCGACACCCTTGCAAATCATCTACTGATTCGAAAAAACAAACGGACCTAGCGTTAACTAGATCCGTCGTAACTCGCCTCGATCTCCCGAGGCAAGTGATCAGCTGTTCACAACTTCACGTCTTCGCGCATGATGCGCGGGTCCTGTGGAGCAGGACCTTAACGTCTTAGAAGTTGTAAGCGAGGCCGAGGTGAAGTGCGTATGAGTTTGTTTTGTGTTCGCCAGCGCGGATATCCGAGCCAACAGCAGTCGTTCCAGAAGCTGCGCCGTTCGCGTCGCCTGATACGAATGTGTATTCAGCAGCGCCGTTGAAAGCGAGCTTTTGACCCCAGAGTTCGAAGTTTTGGCCCGAACCAGCAGTGATCGTGTGCGATGCACCTGGAGGTGTGAACGTTGGACGAGCGAAGTCGTCGTTCGTAACTTGGCTTGTGAAGCCGTAACCGAAGCGAACTGGCCATGCCCAGCCCTTGTACTCAGCACCAACGCGCGCGTTCCACTGATCTTTCCACTCTTGGTTAACAACTGGGTTACCCAACAAGGCGTTTGTCACTGTGATGTTTTTAACTTTTGCGTAGTTTGTCCACGCAAGCTCTACGAGACCGACCCAAGTTTCGTTGATCGCGTGATCCGCGCCCAAAGTAATCGCTTGAGGGAAGACCGTGTTTGCAGTTGCGTCGCCGCGGTCGCCTGTCAATGCTGGGTTCGTGCTCGGATCACCTGTCGGTGCAGCATAACCTTGAGTTGTTGCATTACCTTTAGCAGCGAGTTTCGCTTCTGAACGGTAAGTCAAACCAACGTGAGTTGATTCAGTTGGAGCCCACTGAGCGCCGACCTTGAAAGCTGAAACTTGGTCTTCCAAGTCTTTCAACATAACGTTCACGAGAGCGTTACCACCCGCTGCACGCTGAATGAAAGAGAAGTCAGCTTTCGCCATGACGTAGCGGTAAGATGCGCCAACTTTCCAAGCTGGATTGATTTTATAAGCAACGCCAGCTGAGAG
>CAJYOV010000214.1 GCA_913776405.1 Pseudobdellovibrionaceae bacterium | reverse complement strand
AAAAAAGGCGAGATCGTCGAACAAGGCACTCACCAATCGCTTCTCGACGAAAAAGGCGAATACTTCCGCTTCTTCCAACTTCAAGCCGGCGTCTGATAACCCCACCGCTATGGCGGCGGGGCCCACGCTTGGTGCCCAAGCTATTACCGCAGGCAAGTGACGGCGGCTGGGGCCCAGACGCATTTGCTGACGGCGAGGCATGACTTTTCGTTTTGCATTTCGGCTTTGCCGCAGACGGCGTCGAGTGTGCGGTCTTGGGTGACGTTTGAGCATGAACCTTTGCGAACGGTGCGCTTCTCGTATTTCTTCCACGCGCAGCCGCCGAAGCCTGAAACTTGGCGGCACTGGATTTCGTTTTCAACGGCCGAATGATCGGCAGAGTTTGCGAGATCGCAATTCGGCTTCAGCCAGCCTTCGCCTGTCGATACGCATTTTCCTCCGCATGACACTTCACTGAAGCCTGCTTGAGCTGAGAGCGAAAACAAGAGCGCGAAAAGAAGAAAGATCGTTTTCATAGGCGTGCCTCCAAAGCGGTCGGATCAGGGGTGCATGATCCGCGGACTCAAGATGCAATTCCGATGCACCAGTGGACAAATTTCTCCCTCAGAAGAGCGGCGTCAGGTGATCCCTATTGGATTTGGAGAGGTATATATCGATGCGGAACTTAAGAATGCGCCCCGAGGACGCCCACCGGCGCTCAGTGTTGGAAACGTAGACAGTGACGGCTAGACCTTAGAACCAGCGCCCGCTCCAGAAACATTGACCCGCCCCAGGGGCCGGTTCGTAATCAAACAATGCAGGTTCAGATCGACGCTCTTAGAAAAACGTACGGCTCTTTCGTTGCGCTAGACGATGTCTCGTTCACTCTGCCATCGGGTGCCGTTCTCGCACTCGCTGGGCCAAACGGCGCTGGCAAAACCACGATGATGAAGATCATCTCCGGGCTGATCACTTCAACATCGGGGCGCGTGCAGATCGGCGATCTCGACGTAAATGAAAACCCGCGAGAAGCTCATCGTTACCTGGGATTCTTGGGAGACTTCTTTGGGCTTTACGACGATTTGACCGTTCGTGAGTTTTTAGAATACTCGGCACGCACTTACTCAATTCCTCCGACCGATCGCGGAGCTACTGTTCAGCGACTCATCGAAAAATGTCATCTCTCGTACAAGGCAGATTCCGAAATCAAAGCGCTCTCTCGCGGCCTTCGCCAGCGCGTCGGTATCGCACGCACGCTGATTAATGATCCGCCGCTGATCTTACTCGATGAGCCCTCGGCAGGCCTTGACCCGGAAGCACGAAATGATTTGCAAAATCTGTTTCGTGAGCTCGGCGCAGAAGGAAAGACCTTAGTCGTTTCATCGCATATCCTCACGGAACTAGAAGATTACTGCACTCACGTCGCTCTTTTGAACAAAGGGAAACTCATTTCGTTCGGCGAGGTTCGCGAAATGGGGCGCACGGGAGTTCACAAAAGAAATTTCGAGCTGGAATTGATCGACGGCGCCGAAAAAGCTGAGACGACATTTCGGTCCTTCGCCTCAGTGACGGATGTGAAACGAGACAAAAACGTTTTCAAATTTAAGTTTGAAGGCGACGAATCGAGCCAGGCGGATCTGCTAAAAGCGCTCGTGATCAACGGCGCTCGCCTCATCCGATTCGAAGAAGAATCCGGCCGGATCCAAGAGGCTTACCTCGCTCACATGAAAGGTTCGCGCGAATGAGTCTCGAACGCTTCCCTGATCTTTATCGCTATCGCCGTCAAGAGTTGAAGCCACAGCGAGTTCTCGGCGGCATTTCGCTCATTGCCATTGTGGGTCTTTGCACCTTTCTGATCAAAAAAGATGGCACAAGTGCGGGCCTCCTGAGCGTCGCAACCGCACTGCTTTTTTACCAAGCGATTGCGTGGGTCATCATGGCGCCCACGCAAAGTTCTGGCGCAATTTCGAGCGAGCGGTCTGAGCGCACTTGGGATTTTCAGAGACTCACTCCTCTGACATCGTTCCAAACAGCGATCGGCAAACTTTTTGGTGCACCCATCTTTGCGCTAACGCTCGGCACGTTTTTAATCCCGTGGAGCTTGATCGTAACGCTTACCGCTGGAACTCAATATTTCGGTGGATGGTTTCGGGCGGAAATCGCTTTAATAGGCATGGCGTTTCTGAGCAATTCCATTGGACTCTTGGTTTCGGCGAATCCGTCCGTGAAGCATGGCCGAACATCTATGATCGTGGGACCGATCATCGGGATCGCGGTCCTTGCCATCAATTCAGGTCTTACCGTTCTCGACATGACGAGCTTCCAGCAGTCGACGATCAAGTTTTACAACTTCGATCTTTCATACGATTACTTTTTCTTGATGAACCTCTATGTCTTCGGCGCTTGGTGTTTCATTGGAGCCAAGTGGGAGATCGCGCGCGACTATCTTGAAGTGATGAAGCCCTGGAGGCTGTCGGCATTTTTGCTTTTTGTAGCAGCCTATGTTTTTGGATTCGTCTCCCACCTGACGTTCAATAATCTTGTTCTGCTTTTGATGGCGCTTTTCTTATACGGGACAGCTGTCTTACAACCGCTCGACGAAACTTCGACTTTGAACCAATGGCTTTCAGAGCTAAAGGGCAAGAGCGCGCAGGATCGCAAGTCGCGCCCGATCTGGGTGTTCGGCTACTTGACGTTCATGGCTGTCGTTCTAACTGCAAGCGTTGCGACCGGACTCTTCACAGCGGTGAGCCTTCTCCTCTTTCTTCTTCGTGACCTGCTGATTCTAGAGTGCGGCCGATATTTGAAATTCAAGCAGGCTAAGAGTTTTGTGGTTTGGGCTACGGCACTTCTCTATTTCGTTCCAATTCTTTTCTCGAGACTTTTGCCGGCAGCTGTCGTCGCTCTGTTTATCCCTCGCAGCGTGACTGGCAATTGGAGCGGGACTGCTGAATGGATCGCAAGCAGCCTTGGCTTCGCCTCCGAGTCGCCCACGACTTTACTCGTGATCAATTGCGCTTCTGGCTTAGTCCAAGTCGCGATTGCGTGGGGGCTTGCGACTAGACTGGCCCGATCATCAACTAGAAATGGCTCCGCTAGCCCTCGCGAATAACCGAAAGCGTTTCGGTTTGAGACAGACTATCAAAGGGAACTGAGAATTCCCAAAGTCCTGATGAAAGTTTGGTCGGCAGACTCAAGCTTGTCGAAACTTTCGACGATAGGACCTTTGACACTGTCACCGACTACGACAGTCGCGTGGCAAAAGTTTGTTCGCAAGGGGATTTAAGATGATCAATTGGGATGAGTTTGAGCATATACACGTCATCAAGAAACTGAAGCACGTTCTTGGTGCATGGTGGAACATCGACGTTGTCTTCACAGATGAACGTGGTCACCTCAAAGGTTTCGATCGCGCAAAGGCTGTTTACGCAAACGCCGGCACAAACGTTTACCTCGGTCGCGACGCGGCTCTCGACAACTTGGCCGAGCTCGTAACGAAAACGATCGACGACCTTCGTCTTTCTGAAAATCGTTACTCGATTCGCAAATGGGACATGACTGGCTACGATGTAGCGATCTTCCCAATCATGATCGATAACGACTTCATGGGCTGCGTTGTTGCAATGGGCTTCTTGAAAGACCAAGCACCAGCACGCCTTCAAGAAATTCGCGAGCGTTTGGCTGCTTTCGGCGGTTCAAACGACGTGATCGAAGCGTCGCTCTCAAAAATCAAATACATCGCGGATCAAGATCGCGAGCACTTCGTTGAGCTCGTCGAACTCGTCGCACAAGAAGTGATCACACTCCACGTTGAGATTACGTCGCGCGAAAACCGCATCAAAGAACTCAATAAAGAACTGGGTTCACGTTACAAGTATGACAACATGATCGGTAAATCGAAGCCGATGCAATCGTTGTACTCGCTTCTTGATAAGATCAAGGGTGCTGACTCGACAGTTCTCGTTCAAGGTGAAAACGGTACCGGTAAGGAATTGATCGCAAAAGCGATTCACTACAATTCCCTCCGTAAAGATAAGCCATTCGTCATTCAGAACTGTTCGGCGTTCAACGATAACCTCCTCGAGTCCGAACTCTTCGGTCACGTAAAAGGCTCGTTCACAGGCGCACAAAAAGATAAAAAGGGTCTTTTCGAGATCGCAGATAAAGGCACATTCTTCCTGGATGAAATCGGTGATACGTCACCGACAATGCAGGTAAAACTCCTTCGCGTTCTTCAAGAGGGAACGTTCATGCAAGTGGGCGGTACCGAGCAGAAACGCGTCGACGTTCGTATCGTGGCGGCGACAAACCGCAACCTCAAAGAGATGGTCGAAGCCGGTACATTCCGTGAAGACTTGTACTATCGCTTGAACGTCATCAACATTCGCGTTCCACCACTCCGCGAGCGTAAAGAAGATATTCCAGTTCTCTCGGAATACTTCCTCGTGAAAGCGGCAGAAAAAGGCGGCGGTAAGAAAATTCTTACGAAGCGCGCCCTCGAAAAACTTTACGACTACCCATGGCCAGGTAACGTTCGTGAACTTCAGAACGAGATGGAACGCGTTGTCGTTCTCTCTGGCGCCGAAAACAAAATCACGGCAGACATGCTTTCTCCGAAGATCCTCGAGATCGCGGAAAAAGGTAAAGTTCAAGGTGCACGCGTTCACGGCAAGCTCAAAGACGCTTTGGAAGAACTCGAAAGAGAACTCATCAAAGAAGGTCTTCGTCGCACAGGCTGGAACAAGTCGAAGCTCGCAAAAGAGCTCGGCATCAGCCGCGCAGGCTTGATCATGAAAGTCGAAAAATACGGCCTCGACAAACGCCGCCTCATGAAAGCCGGCGGACTCTGATACGTTAACTTGCGCCGTTGGCGCAAGAGTCGACGCAGGTTTGCTCCTCCGACGTTAAGAATCCGCTCCGCGGATTCCGCGCTGGCAGCGCGATTAGCAGAGCGAACAAGAAGGGTCCCGAGAGGGGCCCTTTTTCTTTTTTTGCGCAGCATCCCTGAACGGTAACAGGCC
>CAJYOV010000213.1 GCA_913776405.1 Pseudobdellovibrionaceae bacterium | reverse complement strand
GTGCGATTCGTAACTAGCTCTACTCAAGGACATTGTTCCAGAAGTGGGTTTTATGGCGTTCGTACAGATGAAATCGGCCGCTCTCGGCTTACTCGTAGCTTTAAGTGCATCGACGGCACTTGCGCAGTTTCGACCTTTCGAAGGTGCGGCGACTTGGACACATGCGGAGGAATTGCCGCAGTTCTCTGAGTGGAGCGAGATGTACATCGACGCTCAGGACATCGCAGATGATTTGAATCACGGCGGTGGAAAATACCGACTTGAATACAAAAGACCGGGCGGCTCCTCTCACCAAACATTGATTATTCGCACATCTGACAATCATGTGATGGGTATCTGGTCTGCGCCAAACCATGCGACGTACATCGAAGGTGAGATTTTCGCGTTCCACATCGCGCGCCTCTTCGAGCGATCGAACTACGTGACACCAGGCACGCGCATCACATTGACGGGCGCAGGCTATAACCAAGCGCGTATCGCTTACAGCCAACCAGACACACCGAAAGCACGTCAGTGTAACCAAGCCCACATCTTGAGCTATATGAATGCGAACCCTTACTACATGACTGGCGTTTACAAAGCATTTGTCGACGGCACGAAGCCAACCGACATTCCGGAACTCGTCGATCGCGAGAACCAGAAGCGACTCAATCACGCCCACTTCGCGGTTTCGATGACAACCAAAGACGGTCCGCAACCTCGAGGCCTGCCGGTTTACCTTCACACGAATAAGGCCATTTCTTACGCCCGCATCCGTGGCCAAGCCGTACTTGCGCGCTCGACCGATACGGATCTTGCAAAACAGATTTCGTTCATGAGTCTGGTTGACGCCTTGAATTCTCAGCGTGACCGCTTTGGACCTTACGGCTCGAACATGGAATCCATGCTCGATAAACGGAGCGGCACATTTACGGTTGCAGCCGTCGACAACGGTGGGATCGCTGACGCAACCAACACGCAGTCTCTTCAGTACTTCTTGAATTACACTTCGCGCTTTGAACGTGATGTCATGGACCGCGTTCTTCAGCTCGACAACTTCTTGAAAGGTCGTCAGTCGACGTTTCTTCAGTTCCATTCGGTGGCTGAACTTCGCCAGGCCATGGGGATCGAAGTCGAACTTTCACAAGACGGCTACTTCGCTGGTGCAAACTCAAGCGTCTGCCGCGATCGCTACCCGCAGCTCTACGAAGCTTACGGTAAGCGCATGGCTCTTCGCTGGAGAAACTTTGTTTCCGCCATCGATGTCGTCGCTCGCAAGATGCGCCCGCTCCAGTACGACCCGAACGCCGTCTTCAACGATTAAGTCTCGCCCAACCCTATTTTAATGGATTGGGCACCGTTCCGCTCGCGGCAATTCGTTGTCTCTCAGAAAGAACGGGCGCTAAGATGCCGGCATGACTGCGCTGACTCGCCCGCTTCGCGGCGTTTTGACATCACTGGCCTGGGTCTTAAACACGATCTTTTGGACAACGCCCTTGTATGTCCTGGTTGTTTTGAAGGCTCTGATTCCTTCCACCAAGTTTAGAGATTGGTGTAGCGCCGTTATGGTGCGTATCGGTGAGAACTGGATCCTCTGCAATTCAAAAGGGCTCGAGATTCTCCAAAACATTCGTTATCACGTGCATCTTCCAGACACCCTTCGGTACGATCGCTCCTACCTCGTTGTCTCGAACCACCAATCTTGGGTCGACATCGTGGTCCTTCAGCGCGTGCTCACGAAACGCATTCCGTTTCTGCGATTCTTTCTAAAAAACGAACTTCGCTATGTCCCTCTTCTAGGTGGCGCATGGAAAGCGCTCGACTTTCCATTCATGAAACGCCACTCGAAAGCCTATCTCGAAAAGCATCCCGAAAAGCGCGGCGAAGATTTGGCCGAGACGAAGCGCGCTTGCGACAAGCTCGCAGGCAAGAAAATTTCGATCCTCAATTTTCTTGAAGGCACTCGGATCACGCCAGAGAAACATCGCAAGCAAAATTCGCCGTTTGCGAACCTGCTTCCGCCAAAAGCCGGAGGTGTGGCTTTTGTCCTTCAAGCGATGGGCCAGCAATTTGATAGCTTGCTCGACGTCACAATTTATTACCCGGAAGGTTCGCCAACATTGTGGGGCCTCTTCACCGACCGTGTTCACGATATCGTTGTTGAAGTAAAGCAACTTCAGATTCCGCCAGAGCTGCTTGCCGGCGACTACTTCGCAAATGAAGAGTTCCGCGTAAGAGTTCAAAACTGGATCAAAGATCTCTGGCAAGAAAAAGACCGTCGTATCGACTCTTGGAAATCGAAAAACGCGCATGTTTGAACTTCTTCTTTTCGTCACTTCCATCGGCGCTGGTTTCTTAGGATCTCTCCTCGGCATCGGCGGCGGCTTGATCATCGTTCCGATTTTGACACTCGTCCTTCACGTCGATATCCGCTACGCGATTGCGGCGAGCTTGATTTCGATCGTCGCCACGTCTTCTGGCGCCGCCGCTTCTTTCCTCAAAGATCACTTAACGAACTTGCGAGTGGCAGTCTTACTTGAGATCGGAACCGTTTTCGGCGCGATCACAGGCTTCATTATCTCGAAGAGTATCTCTTCAATTTATCTCTATTTTGCTTTCAGCTTTTTCCTCATTTTCTCAGCTGTCATGATGCTGAAGAAAAAAGGCGACAATCTCACTATGAATGACCACCCGTGGTCGCAACGGCTCCGCTTAGCCAGCTCTTATCCGACACCGTCTGGCCCGCCGCTTGAGTATAAAGTGGCTAACGTACCGCTTGGTCTCTTCCTGATGTATTTCGCCGGCATCATGTCAGCACTGCTCGGTATCGGAAGCGGAATCCTAAAAGTCCTTGCAATGGACGGCGCGATGAAGCTGCCGATGAAGGTCTCGTCAGCGACCTCGAACTTCATGATTGGCGTTACGGCCACAGCAAGCGCGGGCGCCTACCTCGTCGAAGGCGATATCCACCCGCAGATCGCCGCGCCGGTCGCTGTCGGCATCATCCTTGGCAGCTTCATTGGTGCAAAGGCTATGGTCGCAATGAAACCGCAGCTCATTCGCAAGATCTTCGTTGTCTTACTTACCGTCGTTTCGATTCAAATGATCATGAAAGGAGTGAGTCTTCTATGAGAGACGCACGCCTCGAGGCGCTTGAACTCTTTATCGCGAAGTTTCTACGTTACGGCGTTTTGATCGCTGGCGCAGTCATCTTTGTCGGCTGGATGTCGCAGATCAATTTCCACCGAAACGTGTTTGAAGAATTTCACGTCTATCAACACATGTCCCTTGGTGACACGCTGTCGTTTCTTTGGCTGCAGCAGAGCTACGGCCTTTTGCTTGCGTATGTGGGTCTCATTCTGCTGATCAGTCTCCCACTCCTTCGCGTCGTCATGACTGCCGGCCTCTTTCTTATTGAGAAAGATTATTTGATGGCGATCTGCGCGCTTCTCGTTCTTGGTGGGCTCGCGCTAAGCATCGCACTCGGATTCGAGATCTAGATGGCTGAACGTAAGCCCCTTTCCAAAACCGAAAAGCGAATCTTTTTGATCTTCGGGTTCGGCGTGGCGCTCATGCTCACGATGATGATCCTTCTCCTGACAGATTTCCGAGTGAAGTAATTTCAGATATTTAGCGACCTACTTCGAATCCTCGGAACCCTTGTTTGACCATGTTACCTTGCAATGCTAGGTATCTGGTTATGGCTGGCACAAGCGACAATTGGAAAACGCAAATTCGGAAGGGCTACCTCGAGCTCTGCGTGCTTCTGCTCATTCAACGTCACAGAAAGCTCTACGGCTTTGACTTGATCGAGCGGCTCGCTGAGGCCTCGCTTCATGTCAAAGAAGGCACTCTCTATCCGATTCTGAATCGCATGAGCGCTGATGGTTTGCTCGGCGCAAGCTGGGAAACCGAAAACCTAAAGGGCCATCCAAGAAAGTTCTATGCGCTCACTCGCGACGGAGCACGCTTGCTCACGGAAATGGAGAGTGAGTTCGGCGAAATGGTTTCAATCTTTAAGAATTTGAGCAAGTAACGGGAGTTCGCAAAGCTTATGAACACAGACGTCAAACTCGAACGCTACCTCCACAATCTAGAACTTGCGCTGCGGTCGTTTCCGGTCACCGATCGATCTGAAATTATCATTGAGATTCGCAGCCACATCCTGACGGCGCTTGAGAAAGAGCCGCAAGCCAAGATCGACACCGTTCTCGATGCGCTTGGTGCCCCAGAAACGGTGGCAAATAAGTATCTTCTCGAGCGCGGCCTTAAGACGGCAAAGCCGCCGATCAGCCCAATCGTGAAGTGGCTCGTGATCGGCTTTCTCGGAAGTGTGGCACTTCTCACGATTGGAACGATCGCGCTCTTTTCTTATCTCTCACCTGTCGTAAAGGTGGATGAAAAAACCGAAAGTGTTTCGCTCTTTAACGGCGCGATTCAAGTTGATGGAAAAAAGCTGAATAAACATTCAGGCTCAGCGGGTGTCGCGCGTGGACAACTCGTCGAAGTTCGCTTCAAGACTGGTAACTACGAAGTGAAGACATCAGACAGCTCAAACTTCGTTTGGTCGTGTCGAGGCTTAAAGACAGAGGGCATTCACCCAGAAACGATCGGAGAATCGCTCGTACTAGATCTTTCCAATCAGGAAGACTCGAATTGCGAAATCAGTCTCCCGTCTGACTCAAGACTCAAGATCGTAGGTCGCGATGGAAACTTAGAAGTCGACGAGCCGAGATTTAGCGTCGAAGCCGAACTTGAAAACGGCAATCTCTCGTTCGAGCAAGACGAGGCCTCTCAGTACAAATTTGAAATCAAGATTGAGAACGGGCGAGCCGCTACGTTCACATCAAGCGAAGATCTAAACGCGTACTTAATGAAATTCACAGTTCGTAACGGAAACATCGAGAACTAGGACAGGATTATTTATGAAATTCGAAACACCCGAGACCGAACAAAACGACCAAGGTCTTTACCTCACGCAAGCTTACAGTTCTATCAGCCGCCGTCTTGGCGCGCTTCTTCTCGATGGTCTTTTTCTTCTGATTCCATGTGCGATCATGGGAAGCGCGATTCCGATTATTGGCGGCGCAATGATTTGGTTTTTCTATGCGCCAATCTTTGAGGCCTCACCTCTTCGCGCGACCATCGGCAAACACTTGATGGGCATTCAAGTTACCGACTTACAAGGCCATAAGCTTTCTCTTCAGGCTTCGACGAT
>CAJYOV010000212.1 GCA_913776405.1 Pseudobdellovibrionaceae bacterium | reverse complement strand
TCATAGAATTGAGATCTGCTTAAGATAACTTCAATAATTAGAGGTTTTTTTGCAATCAGATCTACAGTAGAGGCGTTAATTCTTGATGGATTAAAAACGGTTTGGCCGAAACGAACGGAAGTCGCGTAAAGATTTAGTTCTCGTGCGTGAATTTTCTGAGTTCCGACATTGTTGGCGATAATCTGTTCGCCCAAGCTATTTTGCGGGTCGACCTTAACCTGGACAGTCGCTTCGCCAGAAAATATCGGGACGAAATCGATGTCGACCGAGCGATCCGAAATGATTTGAGCGACCGTCACAACTTTTCTAGCAATCGTAGCGCCGTTCAACACAACTTCAATCGGAACATTTCGTTCATCGCCTACCGAGTATACTGACGCGTTGATGTGAACTCGCACCATCGCAGGTGCCCCGGCCTCAAGTATTCGTGCTAGACCCAAACTCTCAGCCCGCCTGCCGGATGAGAAAAAGTCCATATAAGTTACATTAAGGTCGGCGTTTAGCTCTTGGACGGAGAAAGAGTACCTGCGGAACGTTACTCCAACAGGCGTTTGATTCTCCATAGAAACGTAATAAGTTACAGTCGAGCCCGATGTCGGCGTGCGTTGTGTTGCATAGATAGCATATTGGCCGAAGTTCGTAGCTTTGTCGTAATGGTCAGGATACCGAGTCCGAATATTAAATTGTCACCCGGCTCTCCGCACTCAATCGATATAGGCGGACTATAAACAGTTGTCGTACAGGAGATCGCGAAAGCTTCGTTGTAAGCAATCGAGAAAGTCGTGACGGCGATTAGTACCAGAACGAAAAAGCGAAACATCTTATCCCCCGCATACATACAACAAATTGATAGCGGTAGTTGTTTCGGAATCGCGACAAACATCTAGAGCTGTTTATTTGGGCCCGTAGTTAAGGTGAGTAGTAAACAAGCGGTTTCGCTGAACATCAGTCGCGAATTTATTTTCACGCGCGTAGAGCGCGAGTCAGCGATCCACGTAATTATGGTTTAGCCCACTTAAGCTTTCTCGAATTGAGATTTCGTGGATTTCAGGCTGTGACCTGAACTGTTCTTACGTCAAAAATATTGTATGAGCGTTCATCCGTTTACGCTGATCGCATTGACTCTGGGACCCGCACTCTTTGCGTTAGCATCGAGTGCCTCTACCTTGGTTCACCACGAAAAGCGCACCATGCGCACTGTCTTCGATGACTCAGTCCAACTTCAGGTTCCCGAGTGTTGGGAGAAAATAGAAGTCGGCGACGGAGCTGGATTTAAACCAGACAAACGAAAATGTCCGAAAGATGCTGGCTCGCCCTTCGAGATCTGGCGATCAAAGAACTTATCGTCGAAAAATGCGGGCGCCTCTGTCTATTTGGTTGAAGCAAAGGACGTTTCTAGCGATTCGGTCGATTGCTTGAGTCACAAGGCAAAGATTGAGGCAAAGAGGCCTGATCTCACAATCGGATGCGCGTCACCACCGGAGGCTACTGAGTTCTCAGCGGCGGTGGTCTGCGGTGAGTTCCGCTATGAAATCAAATACACCGAACACAGCTTGAAATTCGATGGCCGATCGAAAATTAAGCCAGACGAACTCCCCGATAAGCCATACAAAGCTGCATTCAGGACACTCCGTTGCGTGAAGAAATGAGGAACTTACGACTCCAACCGAAGATTACTCACGTTCTAACAGATATCGAAACGATGAGCTGTGAGAGCGGTGCCAAGTGGGTTGCGGAAGAAGATAAAAGGGCCGCAAAATGATTGATAAAGAAATGCGAACTCTTCAATAGTTTGGAGCAGTGGTCTTTGGCTTACCATCAGCTCATGCAGTTGTTCGATAAAGACTTTCAGACGCTGAAATGAACGCGATCTCTCGGAGGGCGACGAGCCGATGCGAAATTTATTAATCCTCAGCTTTCTGACAGCGTTTCTCGTGCACAACGTTGCTTTTGCCTCTCAGTGCATTGATAAGAAGCCTGATTACGAACTAGTGGCTGAGCGACCGTTCGTTTTCATAGCAACTGTGGGTAAGAAAGAAGGCCGGCGAGCTGAACTCATCGTTAAAGAGCAATTCGCCGGCTTGCTGCCAGATAAGGTAGTTTACACCCAGCAAGATGATGTCGGAGCAGGGCTTGAGGATCTCCACACCACCTTCGATACGCTCATTACGCTCGCTCAGAAACCAGATGTGGATGGAAATATCAGGATCGGACTTTGTGATCTCGTAAAGCCAGTAGCCTACAACCGTAAGCTCGTTGAATGGCTACGCGCTCATCCTCGTAAAAAACGAAAGTAGTTACCGGTTCGTGCAGCGTTTAGAAAGACAATGAAATGATGAGCCGTGAGCGCCATACGAAGTGCATTGGCTAACAAGACAGAAAGCCCACACTACGAGCGATAGGGAAGCGCGCTCTTGGGAGACAAATTTGTGAGAGCGTTTTTAATGAAGCTTTCTGCGGCCCTCATCTTTCAGCCTGTTATTTCGTTTGCATGCTCAATCGCGCCGGAGCACCCGTTCGCTGATTCACTGCCAGCTCTGACTTCTCGGACGGAAACAGTCCTTCTGGTTAAAGCAGAGCAATCGGAACCTGAACGCGTGTTGATGCTTTGGAAAAGTGGATTGTACAAGTGGACTTTCCAGGTCCAGGCG
>CAJYOV010000211.1 GCA_913776405.1 Pseudobdellovibrionaceae bacterium | reverse complement strand
TTTCACGCGCATGAATCGAAACCAATTTCACGCGCATGAATCGAAACCAATTTCACGCGCATGATCTGCAGCCCAGGGGTTGTCGTCGGAAGAGGTCGCGACGTGCGGTCCGGGGCTTGCAGTGTTCTCAAGTATGATACAGGCGAGGGCGCATCTCATTTTGAGACGGAGTGTGGAGGCTGGGCGAAGTGTCGCGCTCGCCGCGCTCGCTGCAACTTCTGTCTTCGTACCGCCCCACGCCCAAGCCCAAGGCTCAGTCCAAGCCCACGCCCAAACTCAGGCTCAGGCTCAAGCTCAGACCCAAAACCACGCGCTGGCTGCCCAACCCCAATCCCCCACCATAAAACCCGTAGCGCCCGAAGCGCTCCGCAAAGCACGCAAAGAACGAAACCCCAAACATCGCTCCGTCAAACAAGTGCTAGGCACTGTTGATCCCGACATTCAGCTCTCGACGACGCAGGGGCCGGATCTTACGAGACTGGCGCTTCGGTATCGCTACGATGTGGCGCCCGCTTACCAATCCGGGCTTTACACCCGTCAAGATCGTTGGCAGGCGAGCGTCGCTATACGCGATCTGATTCCAGGGCTCAAACTGATGCCAGGAACTGAGATCGTCGCGATTCGCCAGTACAAGTCGAAGAAAGACGCGTTGAAAGCAGCTCCGAAGTTGAAACTGAATTCGCTTCCGCTTTCGGCTGAAAATGCGCGCGCAATGCAAACCGGCTCGATCCTCATGTTTTCGGTAGCCGCTGAAGATTTTAAAGGTGCGGATGGCTCTTTTAACTTGGCCGGGCCGCTAGCTGTCGGTGGAAAGCTCGGTCACGCAGATCGAGGGCTCTTCCAAGTCCAAGCGCAGAAACTGAGTGGCAACAAAGTTCGCCTTCGCCTTGTCGCCACTCGGCAACACGCGTTCGAAGCAGAGGGCGCAGTTCGACTCAAAGTCGGGCCTCTCCGTACGAATCTGGCAACCGCGGGCGCAAGCAAAGGTCCCCAGAGCCTCGTTTCCGCTGAGTACGAATTTGATCTCGATAAGCCCGAAGCCATTCAAGCGTACAACTCAATCTTTCAAAATGGCGGGCTTCGCCCAAGTCTAAGACTTGCAAACCCATTCATGACGACAAGCGAGACGTCGCGCGAAATGAATGCGCATCTCGGCGATGTTCAGAAGCTTGCCGCAGCCGACTCCATCCAGTCAAAAGAAGCTCGGCGTGTCTCTCGCTCCTACGAATCTGTCAGCACATCGAATCCGATTCGTTCTCGTAAAGGCTTTAACTTTCTTGAGATCGCGTCGTTTCAGAAGTCAACATCGGTCACATCTCGCAGCCATCTCACTTACGTTGACGACGCCGGTATCCGACACGAAACGCCCTCGGCAAATTACGAATCGCGCAAACAAACCCGACGTCTCTTCGGACTTCGAAACGAACAAGAGATTCGCCGAGCCTCGTATATTTCAAAAACAGACTCACAGGGTGAGCTCACCGGCGGCGGCGAGTATGTGGTGACACTCGAACTTAAAGACAAGCGGATGGGAAAAAGCGAGACCGAAAAAGCTCGCGTGAAACTCAGACGTCTCATCGCGCCAAGTATCCTCAATAAGCTGCGCATCGACCCGCTTCTCACACAAACCGCTTACAAGAACGCCCGCGTATATACGCAAGTCGTTTTCACAGAGAAAGCGTTTCAATGGCTTCGTGGGCTGTCTGCCGATCAGATCACAACATCGCTTACGAATTACCTGACCGAAAGAAAAGAATCGACGGCGGATCACGCGCGATCGATTCGCGCATCGTCTGAGTTTCTAGCCAAGATCCTCGACCCCACGACAACGCCCGAAGCGCGCCTGGACATTTTCGGGAAGCTTCAGAAAGAGTCACTTTTCCGAGATGCAGGCTCGGGCTATCTGATGTCGCTCCTCCCTGAATCTCAGCTTGAAGAACTGGTCAGCGTCTTCGTGCGCGTCGATGCAACGGCCTTCGAGAAACCGGTGCTCGCAACTTTTGGACATAGCGATTTCCGACAGATTGAAAAAGCAACCGAATGCGCGGACTACCAACAGAACCGCACGTCGATCGACCTTCGATTGGAAGATGTTTGCGCGACCGCTACCGACACTACTACAGGCGCGTCGGCACTCCCAGCGACCTCGACAGCAGAACCCGCTGAGGGGTCGCTGAACATTCAAGCGCAACCAGCAGTCAGTGCTTTCACACCGAGCCCTGCTTCAGCCTCGGCCGCTCGCTAATCCTCACCAAGCGCCGACTATAGTCTGGGATCCTCTGAACGGTCTCGCGTTTCGCTATCCTCTTCTGCCCATTTCGGGGGAAGATCTAAACACAAATGAGTGGCCCCAAGAGTTTCAAAAAAGGCGACGTGCTGTTTCGCGAAGGTGATCCTTCCGAAGCGATGTACGTGATCAAGTCGGGAAAAGTGGCCATCGTGAAATCGAAGGGCAACTCCGAGATTCAACTCGCGGAACTCGGTGCGGGCGATATGCTGGGTGAGATGGCCTTCT
>CAJYOV010000210.1 GCA_913776405.1 Pseudobdellovibrionaceae bacterium | reverse complement strand
GTTTCAGCTTTGAAAGGGCATTTCGCAAAAGACGCTTACATCTTCATTCACGGATGCAATGGCGGTTGGATTCTTGCGCCGATGCTTTCAAAACTCTTCGGCATTCCGGCGGCAGGCGCTTTCACCGGTACGCGTTTCGAGCGTTTACACGATGACCAAAACTTTTATGTTGCATCGGATGAGAAAGCGCCGACTCCGAACTGGGCTCGCGTCAACGAAGTGAGTTACGAAACAAAACGTTCGTGCTCTGGCGGCGGCTGCTTGCGCATGCGCCCAGCCAACAGCCCCTACAAGGGCCACTGGGGCGACTTACGCGCAGGCGGCCTCGGCTTCTACAAATTCTTCTGTATTGGTCTCGAACAAGCGACATGTGACCGCGTGATGGCGAAATCGCTCTTGAATTCCTTGACCGTGAAAGATGTTAGCCGCGTTTCGACTCGTAACGCTTTTATCGAAGCGGCAAAAGATTTTGTCTGCCCGCCGTCAAAAGACCGATCGGTCTCAAATGACTGTGCCCGCGCCATGGATGAAGCCTTAATTTCAGGTGCCAAAGCTTACTCGTCTTTCATCGCCGGCCCAGCCATTCAATGTTCATTCACGTCTTGCGAAGTCAAATTCGCCTGCACGGATGAATCATGCCAGCTCGAGAACCAAACAAAAGGTAAGTCGACGACGCAAGTGAACGAGTTTCTGGCTTACGTTCGCGGTTTTGAGCAGCTTTAAGGCTTGCCAGGTTTTCGACGGTGAAGTTTGATTCGAAGCATGACCCAATCGTTCACCGCCCTCAATTTAGCCGCATCGGTTGCTGCGGTCATTCTGCTTGCCTCTCAGTCTCAGGGAGCTGAACAGACAAAGTATGAAAAGCGGCTCGAAGCCTGTCGCATTCAAGCCGGCGACGTTCAGGCAGAACCTGCACTTGAAGACGGGAAACTGATCGGCTTTCGCTACACGCAAATTCGGGCTGGCTCTGCTTATTCACGAGCTGGATTCAAACCGGGCGATATCCTGATCGAGCAAAACGGCGTTCAGCTTCGCGAGCCAGACGACATTCGCGTCGCTTTTGAGACGGCAAAAGAAGGCGAACCGCAAGTTTCGACCGTCCTCCGAGCTGGGAAGCCTATCAAATTCAAAATGGCCTGCTCGAAAAAAGCGAAGTGAAATCGAACTGACAAGGCTCTTAAAGCTAGAGGCCGCGAATCAGTTCAGGTTCTCCTAAGCAGCTGCGGCCACGTATTGAACGCCCGTGACGATTCGACCTCTCTCCCTTACGCTTATAAAAAAATGGCATACGACGATCTTTTTGAACGCCTTTCGCGCTCAAAGTTTCGAAGCGGCTTTCGCCTGAACACGAAAGACGCCCGCTACTTGCAGTCGAAAGGTCTAGCTCGAGTTTTACTTCACGGCCGCGAATTCCTCATGGACCGCTTGGCGCCCGCCTATCCGCTCAACGACGGATCGCAAACGCCGATGCGCGGGCATCCAGTTTTTGTGGCTCAGCATGCGACCGGCATTTGTTGTCGCGGCTGTTTGCAGAAACATCATTCAATCGAGCAAGGTCGTGAATTAACCGAATCGGAAGTGAAGCATTTAGTGCTCGTTCTCGGTGAATGGTTAAAGCGCCAACCCATTCCGGAGCCAGAAAAAGAAAAGCAGCTCTCACTTCTATGATCCCGTCGACTTAAAACTGATATTGAAGGCCTACGCCTGCGGATTTCTCCGTGAACATGAGGCCACCGGCCCAGTCCCAGCGAGAGGCGTACATCAAAGTGACTTCAAATTCAGAATCACGCTCACCTTCCCAACCTGGTCGCCAAGAAAAGTCGGCGTCGGTGAAAAGTGTTTTCGTCCACTGAAATCGCTTCTCGAGATCAAACCGGAATTTGCCTTCGTGGTTGATCGCAACAGATGACTCAATCAAAAGCGGTAAAATGTAGCCGACACCAAGAGCGCCGTAGGCTTTTTCATCGTAGACCTGAACGCCACCAAAGACATTGAGCCAATTCGAGAACCAGCGATGATAATGAAGCTCACCCTCTGTCTCCCATTTTTTATTGAACTCAAAGTTCTTGCCTTCAACTTGCGCGGACTCAACGTGGAACTCAACTTCATCCCATGTCTTCATCACTTTGAACTGCGCCCGAGCATGATTCGTCGCTGCTTCGAGAGCACCATAAGTGTACAAGTGATCGTGCGTGTGCGGATCATGCTTCTCGTGCATCGTCATCGCGTCGTCTAGCTTGAAGTCTTTGTAACGGATGACCCGCGCCATGCCAGAGTCCATGTGATACAGGTTGTGGCAGTGAAGCATCCATTGCCCAGGCTCATCCGCATAAAACTCGATCGTGCGTGTGCCGTGAGGTGGAACGTCGACTGTGTGTTTCAGCGGCGAAAGATCGCCTGCCCCATTTAAGACTCGGAAGAAATGCCCATGCAGATGCATCGGGTGATGCATCATCGATTGATTCTCGAATGTGAAACGCACAACTTCCCCTGACTCGATCATGATCAGGCGATCTTGGCTCACAACTTTCCCATTGATGTGCCAGATGTACCGTTCCATGTCGCCATTTAGAACGAGCTTCAATTCGTGAACCTTCGCTTGCTTTGCTGTCTCGGGATTTTTTAAAGGCTCAAGCGTGGTCGGCGACTGCGCTTTGAGTTGGTCCACGGTGAGCGTTTCGACCTTTTCAATCGGCTCAGGCATCTTGTGACCTGCGTGCGCGGAATGATCCATGCCCGCCATATCGTGGCCACCGCCGTGCGAACTCCCGTGGCTCATGCCCGCCATGTTGTGACCGCCATGCATGGACCCGTGGTCCATGGTTGCGTACAAATCTGGCTTTGATTTTGTTGGCGCCGGGACCTTCTCACCACGCCCAATCCAGGTCGATGCAAAGCCAGTCACATCCTGGCAAGTCGCACGGAGCTCATAGCTTTTCGCTTCTGGAACGGTAAAGAGCACGTCGTAGGTTTCAGCCATGCCGATCAGAATCTCGTTTGCCTCAATCGGCTTTTGATCCACGCCGTCGGCCGAGATCACACGCATCGGCACACCCATCGCAACATAGAAATAGCTCGACGAGCCCGCATTGATAATGCGCAAACGAACGCGTTCACCAGGTTTCGCGTCCACTAGCTGCGAGTCGCGTTTGCCGTTGATCAGAAACGCGTCGTAGCCCACGTCCGAAAGGTCCATTCCGCCCATGCGGATCCACTCATTGTAGATCTGATTCTTTAGCGACTGGCCACTCTGCGCGAAGGCGCCGAAGTAGGAGCGCACAGAGTCTTTTTTGTAGAGATAGTAGTCGCCGTCTTTTCTGAGATTTCGGAGAATCGAGTCCGCGTTTTCATCAGACCAGTCGCTCAGGACAACGACCGCTTCACGATCGACTTTGATCGTTTCCTTTTTCGGGTGGATGATGATGCCGCCGTAAACGCCTTTTTGCTCTTGGAGCATCGTGTGCGAGTGGTACCAATAAGTACCGTGCTGCCGAATTTTAAATTTAAAGAGATGCGACTGGCCTGAAAAAATCGGAGGCGTATTCACGTACGGAACGCCGTCTTGATCCGGTGGCAACAAAATCCCGTGCCAGTGAATCGACGCTTCTTCATTCGGTACTTCGTTTTTCACGAGGATCTCAGCGTCATCGCCCTCTGTGAACTCGAGCGTCGGCGCGGGAATGCCGCTATTCACCGTCAGCGCAAAACCGACCGTCTTTTTGCCACTCAAGTTAACGGGTTCGTTGCGAATCGTGAGCTCATACCGAACAGTCTTCGCTTCAGCGTGACCGCCCAGGATGAAAGCTACTACGCCAACCAAAATAGATCTGAGGATCGGACATGCCATCGCTCAAACTCCTCTGCTGGACGCTAGATTAACATTCTAGCTGACGCGTTACCACATCGATTCAAACTCGCGCTTCTCATCCGGCGTCGGCAAAAGAAGTGCGAGCAAGCCGACAAACTTTCTGAGTCGTTTTGTGGAGTCGATGGAACTTGAGTCTCTAGAAATCGCATCTCGAGTTTGCAAGGTTTCGTGAATGAGTAAAAAGGCCTGATCGAGTGCATCCATTCGAGACCAGTAAGCCTCGTCGATCATGGTTAGTCGGTAGTCTGACCGCGACGTCACAGCTAGCTGCACGACACGACAAGGCTCATCTGCGGGCTGGATCGGAAGTGGGCCGTCTTCGGTTGTTTCCAAAGGCCCGGCGACCCGTCTTGCTGAAATGTCCATGAGCCGTGCGCCATCGACGAGCGCTTTGATTCTCGGATAGAGTCTTGGGTAATTGATTTCGGCACTCGACAAGATGGCCGCGAAGGCTTCCGGCAAAGTTTGGCCCGAGAACGAGCCGCCTAAAATGAGTCGTGCGTATTTCGTCTGACGAACTTCATACAAATCGAGAAGCTGCGGCGTGCCTCCTACGCAGACGATGCCTTTGCCGCCGTCTCCTGCAGACGAGCCGCCTTCGCGAGCGTGCGCGACTCGGGAAACTGCGCAGATCGAAATGATCATGAAAGCCGTCAGGAGAGACGCTAGGAGAAGAGAGCGAGCGTTCATTAGGAATCCTCGTTTCGACCGATGTCGTTTCTGAAAAATTGGAGGCCAAGAGTGTAAACGGAGTCCGCCGTATCGGGTGCTTCGAAGCGCCTGAAGAATTCACGATGAAACGTCTCGATCATCTCGCGGGCTTCTTCGATCCGCGAAGAATCAAACGACATGACGGTGCTTCGGTACTTTCGCTCTTCAATCGGCTGCTCAAGTCCGAGTTGCGCCTGAGTCAGAATTTGTTTGTGAAATCCGCGAACGACTTCGCTCGGGATCGGGCTCTGAATCGATGTGTGCTCAGTTCGCCGAACCAGTCGGTTCGTCATCGGATCAAGTTGAAGCTCACCTATTTGCACAAGGCGCTCGAGCAAAAGCTGAGCTTCGATCTTCTGTAGCCCAAGCCGGCGGGAGATGATCGAAGCTTCCAGCGGCATCTCTTTCAAAACACCCGCGAGTTCGAGAACCGCTACCTGCTTCCAGTCTTTGAAGAGCTCGGAATGGTCGTAGCTTTCCGCATCGCCAAACACATCTTGCTCTCGCGCTTCAAGACGTTCGAGAGCCGCTTCGCGATCGTTTTTGCTACGCCCGTGCTTGCTCTCGACGAGATCTACGAACAGATGCATATCGAAATCGCTGAACTCGAGCGCTTGCGCGATTCGGGCAGCCACTGCGCCCGACAGACCGCAACGACCATTCAAGATGTCAGAAAGATTCGCGGGGCTCACGCCAATTAGAGCCGCGAACTTCCGCATCGAGAGTTCCGGCGCCGCCTTTTGTTTAGCTTGAAACCTCTCGACGAGAAGCTCTCTGAAATTGAGATCCTTGAATGCCATCACGGGAGATTTAGGCAGCCCGATCTGCGCGTGGCAAGCTCGCCACAACTCATCGAACACCAAAACGAACTCATCGAACACCTGCGAAAGCGCGCCGCAGCAATGTTAGCTCAACGTGCTGAGATTTCGTTCAATTCGAGCGTGATCACGATCTCTTGTGTCTCATTTAACGGTTGCCTGTCGCCCGTGATCATAAGCTGCTTGGGCACACCTGATTGAGCGACATCCATGAAAACACCCGACTGCTTTGCCGAGTCTGGATCGAAGCCGGCGTTCGCACTAATTAAGAGAACCGGACCTTCCGTTTCATGAACGAAAGACGTCACGAGCACACTTTCAAAAATTCGACCGTCTGGGGTTTGCGACTCCCAACCGCCTTGAAAGAAGTCGTTCTCGTTCCCGACGGCATCAAGTGAAACCGTCACCGGCGCCATTTTCGACTCTGTCGGCTTGCACTCAAGCAAAATAGAGCGCGCCCCTTTCGGGCACAGCCACTCAGTCACGGTCGGTTGAAATTGAAATGTCTGAATGAGGGTTGGGAGCACGAGGGCCGCTAAAGTCACGCGTTCACATCTTTCTTTTTCAGCGTTTTATCCCATGAGTTTGCCAGGCGCGCATCGGACATATGGAAACTCAAAAGCTTCCACCCGTCGTTGCGTTCAACCCACGTGCGAGTGACTCTCGCACTTCCTTTTAGAATGAAGGCGTCGATGCTCATATCGACTTCCCAGTTCGCAAGTGCTGTGCAAAACCCTTTTTCAATCGTGGCTCGAACCTCGGTCACCGCAAACGTGCGCACGACCACGTCTGCAAACATGTCTTGGATGAAATCCTTCCGCGAATATTCGCGACCGCCCACGCCGACGCCAAAACACTTTGAGTCGACCAGCGCCTCGACTGTCTTGATGTCCCGATTTTTGAAGGCATTGAGCAAACGATGCTCGAGGCCCTCAAAAAGACTGGTGGACGGTGATACCGGTAGGGTTTCTGAATGCATGAAAGTAAGGCTACCCGCCCTCCCCCAAAATGGGTAACTAAAATCTTCCGCTGGCAGCGAATGCTGACGCCACTAAGCCAGTCGTTTACGTGCCCCTGGCATCAATGCTACGAGAGCCCCTAACATTTCATCGTTTCGATTAGGAGTTTCATGAAAGCCTTCGTCGCCGCACTCGCCTTCTCGTTCGCGTTTACGTTCGGACTGATTCCGTGTTCAGCACATGCAGATCTCCAAACGTATCCAACGTCACCGACCGAATTCCAACAGATCACTCAGATGTACAGTACGGGCCGCGCAACCAAACTCGCCGAAGTCCCACCAACGGGTTGGAAAACCGGCCGCTGCTTTGAGGGTGCACGCCCGTCACTCCCAATGGCAGCCGCTCTTTTGAAATTCGAAACGGATGACAAAGGCCCAGATC
>CAJYOV010000209.1 GCA_913776405.1 Pseudobdellovibrionaceae bacterium | reverse complement strand
GCAGAAAACAGAAGAGTTCGGCTACAAGCGTTTCTGGATCGCCGAACATCACAGCATCGCGGGCGTCACGACTGCGGCGACGTCTGTCATGATAGGGCACGTCGCAGGGCTTACGAAAACGATGCGCATCGGATCGGGCGGCATCATGCTTCCGAATCACGCGCCCCTCATGGTTGCTGAAACCTTTGGAACACTCGCGACACTTTATCCAAACCGAATCGATCTTGGGCTCGGTCGTGCTCCGGGCACAGATCCGCTAACGTCACGCGCGCTCCGACGCGATTTGCGTTTCAACGGCGACGATATGCCAGGGCTGGTTGAAGAGCTTGAGCATTATTTTGCGCCTGCCGTTACAGGCCAGAAGGTTGTCGCTGTTCCCGGAGCGGGTGTTCAAGTGCCGATCTGGATTTTAGGTTCAAGTTTATGGAGCGCTGACTACGCGGCTTCGCGCGGGCTTCCGTATGCGTTTGCGGCCCACTTTGCGCCGACTCACTTAATGGAAGCGGTCGAAATTTATCGGTCACGTTTTCAGCCTTCGGCGGCTCTTGAAAAACCGTACATGATGGTTTGTCTGCCAGTCGTGGCAGCCGATACGGACATCAAAGCAGAATTTCTTTCGACGACCTCGAAGCAGAAAATCTTAGGTCTCGTAACCGGACGGTATCCGACATCGGCACCAGCTCCGGTTGATAACATGGAAACGCTCTGGGGCCTTCGCGAGAAGAACGCAGTCGAAAGCTTCTTGCGTGAAGCGATCGTTGGCGGCCCGCAGACCGTTCGTCAAAAATTAGAAGAAGCCGTGAAGCGCACGGGCGCCGACGAAATCATGGTGCAAACCGATATGTACCGCACTGAAGACGCCGTGCGCTCATACGAAATTTTAAAATCCGTTTGGGCTTAAATGAGTGTGCCGCTTGAAAGAATCGAAGCGATGGCGCCACCGACATCATCTGGTTGAGTTGTTTGTTGTCGCGAACGGCACCGCCGCCGAAATCCGTTTCAATCGCGCCAGGAGCGATCGTGTTCACGGCAATTTTTCTTGGGCCGAGCTCTTTCGCTAGATAGCGTGTAAGCACCTCGATGCCGCCTTTCATCGTAGCTTTTTCATCGGACCACTCGCAAAGTGCAACTCACTCACGACGGCATGACGTTTCTCGAGCGTTGTAGAGACATGATCGCAGATGTCGATGAACTCGAGTCGATGTTCAAGATGGATCCGCGAAAGTTAAAGGGCCGCATTCGCATCAACATGTCGCAAGCCCTGACTACCTGAAGCGCTTTGGTAAACCAAAGACCCTCGAGGACTTGAAAAAGCATCGAGTCGTCAATTACTCGCAAACACTTTCGATGAGAAACGGCGGCTTCGATTATTTCGACGGGAAAGAGACGGTCGAAATCGCGATGAAATGTTCGATCGTCGTGAATAACGTCGAAGCTTACCGTGCGGCTTGCCTAGCGGGCCTTGGGCTTATTCAGGTCCCGAGACTTCCGGTGCAGAGCTTCATCGATCGTGGACTTTTAGTTGAGATCCTTCCTAAGTTTCGTATGGAACCGACGCCAATTACGCTTCTTTATCCACATCGGCGAAATCAGCCCACGCGTGTCCAAATCTTCATGACTTGGCTCACGGAGACGATACAACGTTTCTTAGAGCAGCGGACCTAAGAGCGAGCGGCCGATGAAAGCGCCTCGCGGGTCTACGGGGGAATTTGAAATGGGCACGAACTTCGAAACGATCAATCCGGCGACGGGCGAGACACTCGCGACTTATAAACACTTAACGACAGAGCAAACCGAGCGACTGCTCGCGGCTGCGCACGGCCAGTATCTAGAAGCAAAATCGAAACCCGTCTCGTTGAAAGTCGAACAGCTTAAGAAGCTTGGCGCCGCCTTCCGGAAACAGAAAGAAGAGCTTGGTCGCTTGATGACGCTCGAAATGGGTAAAGCGATCAAAGACTCGATCGCTGAAATCGAAAAGTCTGCAAGTGCCTTCGATTACTTCGCTGAGAACTTGCCGAAGTTTCTGACCGACGAGTCCGTAAAAGCGAATTATCCGAAATCGGAAATCGTAAAAGACTCGATCGGCCCGATTCTCGCGATCATGCCTTGGAACTTTCCGCTGTGGCAGGTGGTCCGTTTCGCGGCTCCGGCAGTCGGTATCGGAAATCCGATTCTCTTAAAACATTCGGATCTCACAGCGGGCTCAGCGAATAAAATCGTAGAAATCTTCGATAGCGTCGCTGAAGGCTTGATGTTCAATATGCGAATCGATCATGAGCAAGCAGCGAAGCTTATTGCAGATCGTCGCGTTTCCGCCGTCACACTCACTGGGAGTGCTCGTGCCGGGCGCGAAGTCGCGAAGGTGGCCGGCGAAAACCTGAAGAAAGCGGTGCTCGAGCTTGGCGGTAGCGACGCGTACGTCGTCTTTGCGGACAGCGATGTAGATAAAGCCGCGGAGATCTGTGCAAAAGGTCGCATGGTGAACAACGGCCAGAGTTGTGTTGCTGCGAAACGTTTCGTCGTTGAGAAGTCGGTGTACTCACAATTCTTAAAGAAATTTACCGACACACTCGCAAAGATGAAAGTGGGTAACCCCTTAGATGAATCGACCGAGGTCGGTTCGCTTGCTTCGAAGAAATTCCAGAAGCAGCTTCTTGAACAGTGCGAGAAAATCGAAAAAGCGGGTGCAGAGAAGGTCTTCGACCTGGCGTCGCAAGCTCAAGGGGACGCGTTTAAAAATGCGTTCTTCCCGGCGCGCGTTTACAAAGTCTCGAAGTCGCTCGAGCTTGCTTACACAGAGGAATTCTTTGGCCCCGTGGCGTTGATTGCGACGTTCGAGTCAGAAGACGAGGCGCTCGAGATTGCAAATAAATCGATCTACGGTCTCGGCGGCGCTGTTTTCAGAAAAGATGAAGCCAAAGCAAAGGCCTTCGCTCGCAAGATGGAATGCGGGTTTGTGGGCATTAACGATCAAGTGAAGTCAGATGCTCACTTACCGTTTGGCGGCGTGAAGGACTCAGGTTTTGGCCGCGAGTTAAGCCCTTACGGTTTCAACGAATTCTGCAATATCAAAACACTCGGCTACGGCGCTTAAAGAACGGGCGTCAGCAAGGTCGCCGCTCGAGAGAGAAGCTGGCGGCCGCGCGTTCGATTTTCAAGATCTTTGATGGTCCATTGCGATGAGTGTGAGAAATCGCGTTCTAGCATTTTTGAGACGGCGCTTACGAAACTTTGAGACTGAGTAATCGCTTGAATCTCAAAGTTTACGAAGAGAGACCGGGAGTCTAAGTTTGTTGAGCCGACGGCAGCGAAGCTCTCGTCGATCAGCATAACCTTCTGATGTAAAAAGCCCGGCTCATACCGGAAATATTTAATCCCCAGAGGCATCAACTTTTCTGCGAACGTTTCGGAGGCGTACTCGACAAGCCGGTTATCCGTGTACGAGGGCACAAGCACTTTGACTTCCACGCCGCGCATGACAGCGTAGGCGAGCGCATTTGCGAGACCTTCAGGCGGAATGAAATACGGGTTCGCGATCCAAATGCGAGACTTGGCTGAGTTGACGAGTGCGATGTGAGTTAAGAGAGCGGCTTCACCGTCATCGGCAGGGCCTGTGTGAAGAACGAAGGCTTTATCGCCTTTTTCGGCCGGTTGAAGTTCCCAGTCGAGATTCAAAACTTTGTCAGCGGCCCAATACCAATCTTTGACGAATGAAACTTGAGCTGTCGTTGCACAAGGGCCAACGATCTTGCAGTGAGTGTCGCGCCACGGCCCGATCTTTGGATATTTGCCTAGGTAGTCATCACCCACATTGTGCCCGCCGACAAACGCCGTGTGGCCGTCGATGACGACGAGCTTTCGGTGGTTTCGGAAGTTGATCTGAAACTGAAACCAAAATTTCGAGCTATTGAAACGATGAGCCTCGATGCCCGCCTTTCGGAGCTTCTTTAAAAATTTGCGGTGAAGATTTGTGCCGATGGCATCGAAGAGGAAGTAGACCTTCACGCCTTCTTTTGCTTTTTCGATGAGCGCATCACCGAAGCGGTGGCCGAT
>CAJYOV010000208.1 GCA_913776405.1 Pseudobdellovibrionaceae bacterium | reverse complement strand
TTCAAGGCGTCTCCGATACCAAACTCAAAGAAGGTGACCTCCTGGTCCTGTGGGGGCCCGAGGAAAAGCTAGAAGAACTAACGAAGCACCGCGGTTTTCTCGTCTTCATCCGTTTTTTTGGACGCCCAAAAAACAGAGCGAAAATGGGACTGTCTTCGTTCATCATGCTTGCTTCGATAGCCGCTGCTGCCACTTCGCTCGTCGCGCCACATATCGCTTTCCTTACAGGCGCGGTGGCTATGGTGCTGACGCGATGTTTGTCTGTCGAGCAGGCCTATGAATCGATTGAAACGAAAATTTTCGTCATGATTGCTGGCGTGATTCCGCTAGGGATTGCGATGGAAAAAACGGGCGTCGATAAGCTCTGTGCGCAGTTCATCACGCATTACACTCAAGGGTGGCCCGCGCTCGCTCTTCTCCTCGTCTTCTTCTGGTTCGCTGCGCTCTTGACTCAGATTTTATCAGACGCGGCGACGACCGTTCTTCTTGCGCCGATTGCGGTGGCTTTTGCTAAGACTTCTGCGGTTTCACCGACTGCGGCAGTCGTTACGACAACGATGGGCGCTGTGGCGGCGTTCCTGACACCGATTGGGCACCACGGAAATCTTTTGATTCTGACTCCGGGCGGTTACAAGTTTTCCGACTTCATGAAGATTGGATTGCCACTGACGATTCTGCTCTCGATCGTCACGGCCTACTGCAGTCTTTTAGTCTGGCCGCTCGCTCACTAGCGCTAGACGTTTCACCTGCGCAATTGGGCCTGTTAGAAATTCGACGTCAAAAAACCTTCGCGTCGATCCGAAGAGGTGGAGATTTTTGCCCGGCCGTCGCTGTCTTTCCTCGTGGTTTCGCTGACTTAAGAAATGGTCCAAGCCAAACTGTTGACTCACGATTTTCACTCACTCTTTGAGAACATGATGAAAGAACACTTCATCTGTTTTTGAAAGAGGCGTACGTGTCGGGCATCAAGTTCGGCTCCATCAACACAGGGCTCCCGCCCAATATCGTTGATCAGCTCATGGAAGCTGAGCGCCTGCCTATTAAGACGATGGAAGGCAACAAAGCGAAGATCGACGCGAAGTCGAAACTCGTCGACGAACTTCAAACGAAGATCAGCGATATTCGCAAGGGCCTGGGGGAACTCGCCAATTCACGCGGTTTCTCGGATATCAAGCTGACGTCAGGTGACGCGAACGCAATTTCAGGCACGGTCGATCCGAATAAATACGAGCCGGGTAACTGGAACATCGAAGTCGTTTCGCTCGCGGAAAAAGCATCTGCTGTTTCAAACGGATTTCCAGATAAAGACAAAACGAAAATTGGAACGGGGTATTTCCGTTTCAAAACCCCGGATGGCGACAAAGACGTGTACGTGACGAAAAGTCAGAACACGCTCGAGGGCGCGGTGAAGGCCATCAATGCGGCTGGCGTCGGAGTGAAGGCTTCGATCATCAATGACCGCAAGGATCCAGATGCGCCGTTCAAGCTCGTAATGTCGTCTGAGACAACGGGGCAAGATAAAGCGATCGAGTATCCACGGATCTATATGCTCGATGGCGATCAAGACATCTTCTTTGATAAAGAAGTGCCGGCTAAGAACGGTGTCGTTAAAATCGACGGCTTCGAGTTCGAGATCGCAGATAACGTTTTGAAAGATGCGATCCCTGGCGTTTCGCTCGATTTGAAGCAAGCAAATCCGGGTAAAGCGATCAACATCAACGTCAAAGAAGACTTAGAAGCCGTCAGCGGCAAAATCAAAACGTTCGTCGATTCAGTCAACGGCGTTCTGACGTTCCTTCAGACACAGAACAAGCTCGATAAGAACACGGACACGTCGAAGACTCTGGGTGGCGATTCGATTATTCGAAACGTCGAGCAGAAATTCCGCAATCTGATTCAAAGTCCCCAGATGGGTGTGAAAGGCAGCGTAAAAACGCTTTCGCAACTTGGAGTTTCGTTCAATCGACAGGGAACGTTGGACTTTGACCAGAAAAAGTTCAACGCGGCCTTGAATACGAATCCGCGAGATGTCGCGCAATTTTTCGTCGGCGACGGCTACAACACGGGCATGGTCGCCAGCGTGAAGCGCGAGATCAATCAGCTCTTGAACCCTTCGATGGGTGCTGTCGCGAATAAATCAAAGAACTTGAAAGGTCAGTCGGATTCAATCGACCAACGGATCGCTCAAAAAGAACGTCAGTTGGAAAAGAAAGAGCAAACCTTGCGAGATAAGTTCTCTCGACTCGAAGAAACGATGTCGAAGATCAAATCGCAAGGTGGCGCTGTCGGAGCCATGGGCGGCGGCGGCGGATTAATGGGTGTGAGCTAAGTTTTTGCTAGGGGAACTGTAAGGCTATGAAAAATGCGTTTCAGAAGTATAAGTCGACGTCCGTTACAAGTGCGAGCCGCGAGAAGCTGCTCTTGATGCTCTATGAAGGAGCCATCAAGTTCACGAAGCTTGCGATTCAAGCGGCGGAAGAAAAGAAAATCGCCGAACGCGGAACGAACATCGGCCGCGCTTACGACATCGTGCTTGAGCTCAACAACACGCTCGATCACAGAGTTGGCGACGGCAGCGTCGCAAAAAATCTGGAGCAGCTCTACATGTTCATCACTGAACAGTACACGCAAGCCAACATCACCGGAGACCCGAAGTATCTTAAGGACGCTCTTAAGATTCTGAACACTCTTTATGAAGGTTGGGTCGCGGCGGTTGAGCAGCCGAAGAAAGACAACACAGATACAAAAATCGCCGTCGGCGGCGGAAAAGGTTAAGAGGGGAGATCCATGGAGCGGGTCATTAGTTTGTTGCAAGAGAAGAACGAGTATCTAGAGAAGTTTCATGCCGTTAACGAGCATGAGCTCATCAACTTCGCAGCGGGAGATTTCGAGAACGTCGAACTCTTCTATCAAACGCGAGATAAAATTTTAGAGCTCATCAACTGCGTGGACGGTTTAATCGAAGAAGAAAACGAGCGCATGGTTGTCGGCGTCACTGAAGCACGCCGTGCGGAGGCTGCGCGCCTTTTCGCTGAGAAGGATCGTTTGGTTGAGGCCATTCTCGCTCAAGATCTTCAGATCATTGAGTACGTAGAAAAAGAGAAATCGAACATCATTCGCGAGCTTCGTTCGACACAAACGGCTCGCCGTGCTGTCGGCGCCTACGCTACGGTTGAACGCGCGAAGGCTCTGGACGAATAAGTTGTCAGAGCTCGATTTTCATGACCGCGACTTGTTTGTCTTTGTAGGTCTCGCGACCTAGAAGCTGCCAGCCTTGTTCGCGGTACCAGACTTCCATCTTATCTGTAAAAAGATAGCAGAGCTCGAAATCTTGATTTCGGGCTTCCTGAACGATGGCTTTGGACAGAAGAAGTCCGATGCCCTTATGTCGATATTCCTGTTCGACATAAACGCCAGCGAGCCAAGGGCTAAAGGCCGGGTGCCGGTCGCCCATATCGCGATCTTGTAGACACGCGACGGCCGCAAGGCGTTCGCCGTCACGCACGACTTTCATCGCGTAAATTTTCTTGTGCGCCAATCGATCTCTCAGAGAACCCAAAATCCGTTCTTCATGAGTTGGATCGGACCATTCACTTGCATACCAACCCGCGATCACGGGCAGGTCAGTTAATTCTGCATCTGTGACTTCAAACATTCGTCCAGTCGAACAGCATCCCGTTGCTGCAGCAAGACGTGCAGCGGCGAATTGTTGGCAGCCGTCAGCGTGACCGTCGTCATGAAAATGGCGGTCGAGGTACGGGCTATTTGTGTCAAACCCAACACATCGAAGGCCATTCCCTTCAAGACCGGAAACTTTTGCCGCTGGCCTCGGCGCAGGGCCTGAGCCTGCGCGTGGCATCGCTGTTGCTAAATAGGTTTCTGTACAGTTTCACCGCCATGGCTAGGCGGACTTCGACAGGATGTCAGAGGAGTTTATGACAGGACCAGAGATTCTTAGAGAGACAGCACGCACGACCGGTACAACTTCTAAAACGGGTGCGGCTTCAAATTCTTCGATTCAAACCGACACAGCGGCGGGCCGCGCGCACGCTCTCTCTGAAATTGGAAAGGCGCTAGCCGAGTTCGATCACGACATCGAGCAGCCAATGACAGCCCCAATGACAGCCCCGATGTCTGCGGCCGAGATTGAAAATGAGCGCGTGGTTTCTCACTTGATGAAAAACGCAATCGTTCTCGTGAAGGCGGGCGAGGGTCGCTTGGCCTTCAATCTCCTCCGCACTGTTTTAATTCGTAAGCCAGAGCACGCAGAAGCGCTGAAACTCATGGGCCGTTGTCTTCGTGATGAGAACCGTCTTGAAGAAGCGCTCAAGTGCTTCCGGGCCTACGCGAAAATCGAGCGCACTCCAGAAGCGAACGCACTCGTAGCAGAGGTGCTTTATCTTTGTGAACGTGATGACGCAGCCCTCGCGTCGTACCGTGAAGTTTTGCGAGCTGTCGTTACTGATGAAGCGCTCTTGTTCGATATTTATAAAAACGTCGGCAACATTCACGTTCGCGCGGGCGATTATGATGCGGCTGAAGAGTTTTACGATAAAGCCTACACGCTGCAACCGGAGTCGCACGTTCTTCTCGTCAATTATGGCACTCTCGAAATTCAACGTGGCAATTGGGACGAGGCTGTGACGCGCTTCCGCCGC
>CAJYOV010000207.1 GCA_913776405.1 Pseudobdellovibrionaceae bacterium | reverse complement strand
CCGATGGTCGAGGCGATGCCGGCCGATGTTCTGAAAGGAATGGAGTCGCGAGTTCCCGCCGGTCGACTCGGCACTCCACAAGATATTGCGAACGCGTGTTTATTTCTCTCATCTGATGAAGCGAGTTACATCACCGGCACGGTTCTCTCAGTCGACGGTGGCCTCGTCACGTGATGCGACCGACGATCATCGGCACCGGTCTCTATGCTCCGAAGCGTGTCGTGAAGAATCAATTCTTCGATGAAAAATACGGTCGCGACGTGGACACGTTTCTCCGCGAGCAGCGAAATATCTTCGAGCGCCATTTCATGGCTGAAGATGAAACCACCTCTGACATGATCGTGCCCGCAGCCGAAGAGGCGATGAAAAACGCCGGTGTTTCGCCGAGCGAGATCGACCTCGTCATCGTTGCGACCGATACACCCGATTACATCTCGCCTTCTACGGCTTCGGTCGTCCAACACAAGATGGGTCTCACTCGCGCTGGCTCCTTCGACCTCAACACCGCGTGCGCAGGTTTTGCGACAGCACTTGATGTCGCATCAAAATTTCTGATCGCCGAAGAACGCTATCAGAATATTCTGGTCGTTGGCGCATACGGCATGTCGAAATACTTCGATTGGCGCGATCACAAAGTGACAAGCGTGTTCGCCGATGGCGCAGGTGCTGCCGTCGTTGCGCGCGCGAGGGTCTCGGGCCAAGGCATTTTGGCATCTCAGCTTTACACCGAAGGTCAATACCATGATCACATGGGCGTTTACGCAGGTGGTACGGCGTACCCGATCAACGAAAAAAATGTGGCAGAGGGTCTTCATCTTCTGAAGTTCGCTAAACGCATTCCGCCAGAAACAAACGGTCTTCATTGGCCGCGTCTAACTCACACGATTCTCGATCGAATCGAGAAGACCGTCGACGACGTTGATCACTTCTTCTTTACTCAGATCAATATCGGCTCCATCGTTGAAACGATGGCAACACTAGGCCAACCGTTGAGTAAGTCGCACAACATTATGGATCGCTTTGGCTATACAGGAAGCGCCTGCATTCCAATGGCGATCGCCGATGCGGCTCGGTCACGAAAATTAAAAGAAAACGATCTTGTCATGATTCTGGGTTCCGGCGGAGGAATGTCTATGGCCGCACTCGCGCTGAGATGGAGCTTCGACACATGACGACCGCACATTCAACTACGGCAAACACTGATCGATCGGCCCTCGAATCTGAAACTCACTCTTTAGATTGGCTTCGCGCTTGGGCGCTTTACTCGCCGAATGCAGTAGCCTTCGAATGCGCGGAAAGCCTTGAGTCTTTAGCGAAACCGGGTACTCGCTCGCCCGAGACGCTCAGCTCGCGCGTCTATACCTACGGCGCTCTCTATTATCTGACTTGTAAGCTTGCAGCTCACCTCGAATCTGAATTCGATATTCGTAAAGGTGACCGCGTCACCGTTCTGTCGACAAACGAACTTGAATACGTGGCTCTCTTTTTTGCCATTCAACGTCTTGGCGCAACGATGGTGCCGATCAACTTCCGCTTGGCCGCGCGAGAGATCGATTACATCTTAGGTGATAGCGATTCAAAGCTTCTCGTGTTTCAAACTCAGTATCTTGCAACGATTGCCCAGACAGCGAACGCGCCCAAAAGGACTTGGTTGCTCGATCGCGCCGTTGATCCAGCAAACGAAGCGGCGACTTCATCCGTTTCGGCCTTCATCGTAAATGAGCTTCAAAATTACTCGGGCCTCAACAAACAGACGCTCACACAATCACACCCTTGGACCGTTTCGTTCAAAGGCCTGATGGATGATGCGTGCATGATTCTCTACACATCAGGCACGACAGGCGCCCCGAAAGGCGCGTTGATCACGAACAAGATTTTGCATTGGAACTCGCTTAATACCGGGCTTCGCCTGAATCTTTGTCAGTCGGATGTTGCACTCACGTTTCTCCCCTTCTTCCATACAAGCGGCTGGAATGTTTTGGTCACACCTTTCGTTCACCGCGGTGCCCGCACGATTCTTTTAAAAAAATTCGATGCGGATCGGATTCTCCAAATCACCGAGAAAGAGGGCATCACGATCATGTTCGGCGTTCCGACGACGCTTGAGATGATGGTGCGCGCTCCTTCTTTTATCGACGTCAATCTATCAAAAGTCCGCTACGCGATCGTGGGCGGCGAGCCGATGTCGATCGAGCTCATTCATACTTGGCAGAAAAAGGGCGTCGCCATTCGCCAAGGCTTCGGGCTTACCGAATTCGGCCCGAGTGTCTTTTCTCTCAACGAGGAAGACGCCATCAACAAAGTCGGCTCTATTGGCTTTCCGAACATGTACGTAGAAGCTCGTATCGTTGATGACGCGGGCCACGACGTCGCGGTCGGCGAAATTGGCGAGCTGATTTTGCGTGGTCCAGTTTGCACACCCGGTTACTGGCGAAACGCGGAAGCAACCGCAGCCGCTATCAAGAACGGCTGGTTTTATACAGGCGATCTCGTGCGCAAAGATGCCGAAGGCTACTACTACGTCGCCGGCCGAAAAAAAGAGATGTACATCTCGGGCGGCGAAAATGTTTATCCGGTTGAAGTCGAGCGTCACTTAAGCGCACACCCCGCTGTTCGCGAAGTTGCCGTGATCGGTATTGCCGACAAAAAATGGGGCGAAGTCGGCAAAGCGTTTATCGCAATCAAAGCCGGCGCAACACTCTCTGAATCTGAAGTGATCGCTTACTGCCAAGCAGGCCTTGCGAAATACAAAGTGCCACAGCACATCGCGTTCATGCCCGATTTGCCTAAAGGCGATAGCGGAAAAATCCTAAAGCGCGCACTTCAGTGAATTTTTAAATTGGCGAACTAGCGAATCAATGTGAGTTCGCCCAGTTGAGATTCAAGACCTTCACTCTCTGGCGACAGCAATGTCTGAAACTCACCAAAGCAGGCGCGAAGATCGAGTTCGATTTCGTGCAAATGTTCGGCGCGCGAAGCTTCGTCTTCAGAGCGGTACTTCTGAATTTCCGTTACTTCATCGCGGTCTTCCGCATCACGGATGAATTCAATCTGATAGTCGAAGTGCTTCGAATAAAGTGCGTCGGCTCTTCGCTGAAGTGCAAGAAACTGCTCCCATGCGCCGGGTTTCAATCGGAAACGATAGATCTTGATATACGGGTAAGCAGTTTTCATTCTCAAGACGATAACAGAGACTGCGCATCACGCCTAGCACGCTTGAGCACAGTCAAAAAACAAACCCCTCTGGAAACTGGCTTCGCAATCGCGTGAGGACCGTATAGCTGTTCTCGCCGAAAGCCATCTTTAAAAACACAAACGCTTGAAGCAGCTCGAGATCTGACTCGCTCGCCTGCGCCTTTTGCCAGAGGGCTTCGAGCGCCGCGTGATGATCTTCGGGCGTAGAGAGCTGTTTTACGACGTCCGTTCCGCCCTCAAACTTCTTTGCGAGTTCTTCTAGCGCGCGCTGGCCGAACTCGTAATTCCAACTTTTCTTTTTG
>CAJYOV010000206.1 GCA_913776405.1 Pseudobdellovibrionaceae bacterium | reverse complement strand
GAATTCTTGGGCTACACGTCGACGCAAGCGACGGCGAACATCGTACTTCTTTCGAACGGCACTGAAACGAAGTCCGAGCTGAAGGCTGGCGATCACGGCATCATCGTTTTCACCAAAACGCCTTTCTACGGCGAAGGCGGCGGTCAAATCGGCGATCACGGCGCTGTTGAAACAGCAGCGGGCGCACAAGCAGAAGTTGTCGATACGACAAAAACAAATGACGTCTATCTTCACCACGTCCGTATCATCGACGGCACGTTCAAAGTCGGCGAATCTTGCTCACTTCAAGTCACAGATTCAAAACGTCGTGCGACGGCTGCGAACCACTCGGCAACTCACTTGCTGCACGCAGCCCTTCGTAAGACTTTAGGTTCGCACGTGACACAAGCAGGTTCACTCGTTGAGCCTGAGCGCTTGCGCTTCGATTACACTCACAACAAACCGCTCACGGAAGCAGACATCGAGCGTATCGAAGCTCTGGTGAACGACGAGATCGGCAACCAAATCGAGGTCAACACCGCCGAGATGGAACACAAAGCCGCGATCGAAGCCGGCGCCCTTGCGCTCTTCGGCGAAAAGTATGGCGACAAAGTGCGTGTGATCAAAATGGGCGAGTTCTCAACCGAACTTTGCGGCGGTACGCACGTCTCGAATACGGCGATGATTCGCCTGTTCAAAGTTGTATCGGATGCGGGCGTTTCCGCGGGCGTTCGTCGTATCGAAGCGATCACCGGTGAAACGGCTGTGAAGTTCATGCTCAAGAACACGCGTGAAAATCAACACGCGCGTTCAAATGCTGGCTTCCAAGAATCTTGGACCGCGTACCTGCACAGCGACGCCTCTGAACAAGCAACGGTCAGCAACTGGATCGAGCACACGAAGATGGAACTCAAAGGCCTCGCTAAAGAAATTAAGCAGCTGAAAGGGTCTTCGATCGACGTGGCCTCACTCGCAAAAACCGCAAAAGAGTTCGCTGTTGGCGGCGCAAAAGGCAAACTCGTCACCGCGTCAGTCGATCTCGAAGACCGCGAAATCCTCAGCGATCTTGCCGACAAAATTAAAGACCAACTTCAATCGGGCGTCGTCGTTCTCGTCGGCAAGTCCGATGGCAAACACCCAATCGTCGTACGCGTCTCGAATGACCTCACGAAGTCGATCAGCGCGGGCAAAATCTTGGGCGAAGTCGCTCAAGAACTCGGCGGCAAAGGCGGCGGTCGCCCCGACTTCGCCCAAGGCGCCGGTGCCGACCTCTCAAAACTCCCTAACGCCTTCACCCGCGCCGAAAAATTCATCGGCCTCTAAGAAGGTTCGAGGAAGGTGCCAGGCTCCTTTTTGGAGCCCGGCGCGTTACAGAAAGGAGCCTGGCACCTTTCTGAAGCCCGGCGCGTTACTTTGCTTGAGCGGCGTAGAGGCCGAGCATCTCGAACATGGCGTCGAGGGCTGCGAGTGATGTGATGTCATGGAGATCGAAGGGTGGTGACACTTCGACGATGTCGGCGCCAACAAGGCCTTTTACTTTTAGCCCGCGGAAGATCTGTTGCACTTCGTACGTCGTAAGACCGCCTGGTACGGGAGTTCCGGTGCCTGGTGCGCACGAGGGGTCGAGGCAGTCGATATCGTAAGAGATGTACGTTGGCTCGGTGCCGAAATCTGGAAGTGAGTCGACAAACTTGCGAATGCCGAGATCGCGAATTTCGTCGATTGTGTGAACTTGGATGCCATGCTTCTTCACGAAGTCGAGATCGTCGCCACCTGCGAGCGGTCCGCGAATTCCAAACATGTGATAGTGCTTCGGATCAACGAGCCCCTCTTCGACTGCATGTCGCGCGAATGAGCCGTGGTGATATTCTTTTTCCCAAGCGGGTGCGTACGTGTCGAGGTGCGCATCGAAATGAATGAAGCGAAGCGGTTTGCCGTAGCGCTTACGCATCTCGCGTAGCACCGGCAGAGTTGTCGAGTGGTCGCCGCCGACCGTAATGACCTTCTTATTCAATGAAAGAAGGCGGCCGTAGAACTCCTGAATTCGTGCATACGTCATCTCGAGATCAATCGGCACTGTCGGACAGTCACCGATGTCAGCTGCTTTCACTTTTGCCGTGAACGCTTCCATTCGACCCATGTGAAACACGCGACCCAGGGAAGAAACTTCGCGAATGCGTGAGGGCGCGAACCGTGCGCCCGGTCGGTAGCTGACACCACCATCGAAAGGAAGACCGACCATTGCAACATCGTAGTCGGCGTCCATCGCGACATGCGGAAGACGGAAGAACGTTTTGATTCCGGAAAAGCGAGGGAGAAGGCGGCCTGGGGGCAGGTGGAGCCGGAGTCGGCTGCGGCGTTGGCGCAGGCGTCGGTTCAGCCGC
>CAJYOV010000205.1 GCA_913776405.1 Pseudobdellovibrionaceae bacterium | reverse complement strand
GATCGAGCGCACCGAAAATACGATTCGCGAGGGTTTGACGCTCGCGATGATCGGTAAACCAAACGTCGGTAAGAGCTCGCTCTGTAACCGTCTCTTAGGTGAAAAACGTCTTCTCGTTTCGCCGGTTGCAGGCACCACCACTGATTCCGTCGATACGGAACTTGCTTACGAAGGTCGAAAGTTCGTTTTAATCGATACGGCAGGTCTACGTCGTTCCGCTCGTCGTGATGAAGATCTTGAGATCTTGTCGGCGTTTAAAACGCGCGACGCGATTCGCCGCGCAGACGTCACACTTCTTGTTGTCGACGGTAACGAAGGCCCGACCTCCCAAGACGCCAAGATGCTCGAACAGATTTTGAAATCGCACCGTGCCGTTATTCTGGTCGCGAACAAAACGGATACCGCTGAAGAGAACATCGAGCAGTACCGCACGTGGTTCCGTTCGCGTGTCGAACGTGAATTCCACTTCTTCCCAGATATTAAGATTGTCTTCACCAGTGCTGTGACCGGTAAAGGTTTGAAAGACCTCTTCGATACGATCGTTGAAGTCGAAGACAAGATCACGATGCGTCTGAAAACGCGCGAGTTGAACGACTTCTTTATGAATGTCATTCGCCAGGCTCCGGCACCTGTCTACGGTATTCAGAACGTGAAGTTCTATTACCTCACGCAGACAAATCAACAGCCGCCCGCGTTCATCGCGTTTGCGAACCACCCGGATGGCGTGTCGCCATCTTATCGCCGCTTTCTCTCGAAGCGAATTCAAGATCAGTGGGATCTCCACGGGATTCCGATTCGGATCTTCGTCATGTCGGGCAGTCACGGTCAGCGTCGTAAACGTGTTGATGAAAACGCGGAAGGCCTCGTTTCGTCGGACAACATCGCAGAGGCGTCGGAAGGCAAAGACTTCGAGTTCGACATGGATACGATGGGCTTCCAAGAATACGACTTGGATGCACTCGAAAAAATGGATGAAGGTCAATCTGAGTATTCGGATCTCAGTCTTGAAGAGGACGAGGGTTAACGACCATGCCGCCTAAGTCTCGACGCTCACTTTGGGGAACTCGCTTCGGCTTCTATTTAGCTGCGGTTGGCTCTGCGTTTGGGCTCGGCAATCTTTGGCGGTTTCCTTATGTCACCGTCGAAAACGGCGGCGGTGCCTTTGTCATGCTCTACATCCTCTTCGCCCTCGGTCTCGGGCTTCCGCTTTTGATCGGTGAGTTGATGTTAGGCAAGATCGCGCGTCGTTCAGTGATTTCGGCTGCGCGCAGACTCGCGACCGACGAAGAAATCTCGAGACGACCGCTCCCCAAAGGTTCGATGCGAGCTGAATGGTGGGTTTGGTTTGGGCGACTGTCAGTCGTTAGCTGCTTGCTAATCCTTTCGTACTACGCAGTGATAAGCGGCTGGGTTCTTCATTTCCTGGCGCAATTCTTTATCGGTCAATTAGGTCATGGCGCGTTCGAAGTTGAAAAGTCGCTTGCGGTGCTTCGTGAGAGCGGCGTTCTTCAGTTGGCGCTCATGAGTGTTCACCTTTTGATCTCATTAGTCATCGTCGCAAAAGGGGTTCAGCAGGGGATCGAGCGCTGGGTTTCGCTCGCGATGCCGGTCTTCGTCGTGCTGCTGATTATCTTGGTGACGAAGAGCCTAAGTTTGCCAACGGCTGCGGACGCCCTTCGCTTCATGTTCTATCCGGACTTTACGAAGCTCACGGTCTATTCACCGCTTCACGCGATCGGGCACGTGCTCTTCACGCTCTCCATCGGCTTCGGTACAATGGTGACCTTCGGAAGCTACCTCAACGATCAAACGAAGATCCCAGCCGCAGGCTTTCGCGTCACGACGATGGACACGTTGATCTCGCTCTTCGCAGGCCTTTTAATTTTTCCATTGCTCATTGGTGGTGGGTTCACGACGACCGGCCCAGAACTCTTGTTTCAAACCCTACCGCGCCTTCTCTTAGATCTTGATCGTGGCTTCCTCTTCGGGATGACCTTCTTCATCTGTCTCTATCTAGCGGCCCTCGGCGCTACGATCGGGCTTTTGGAGTCAGCCGTCGCGAACTTGCTTGATATGACTCGATTGAATCGCGCGCAGGCCGCGTGGGTGACGGGGGTCCTGGCGTTCGGTCTCGGGATCTTGCCGGCGCTCTCAACGAGCGTTTTGAAAAACGTCGGTGTTCGCGGTCATGGGCTGCTTGAGATTCTCGACGGCATCTTGATCAATGGCATCTTGCCGATCTCGGCTTTAGGCATCGCTTTTTTGATGGCGCGTAAACTTCGCCGTGAAAAGGCGGAAGAAGAGTTCGTGAACGACGAATCGGCGGCAACAGAAACGCTTTATTC
>CAJYOV010000204.1 GCA_913776405.1 Pseudobdellovibrionaceae bacterium | reverse complement strand
GCGTTCACGCTCGCAGACGGCATGGCTTACGTTCAGGCCGCAGTGGATGCAGGTCTCGACGTCGATGAATTCGCTGGTCGCTTGAGCTTCTTCTTCAACGGGCACAACAACTTCTTCGAAGAAGTTGCGAAGTTCCGTGCCGCTCGCAGAATGTGGGCGCGCATCATGAAAGATCACTTCAAAGCGAAGTCTGATAAGTCATGGCGCCTTCGTTTCCATACACAAACGGCGGGCTCAACGCTCACGGCACAACAGCCTGAAAACAACATCGTACGCGTTTCGCTTCAGGCGATGGCGGCTGTTCTCGGCGGCACACAGAGTTTGCACACCAATTCAATGGATGAAGCGCTGGGCCTACCTACTGAAAAAGCTGCGACCATCGCGCTTCGTACGCAGCAGATTATCGCGAACGAATCTGGTGCGGCCGACGTTATCGACCCACTTGGCGGCTCGTACTACGTTGAAGCGCTCACAGATCAGCTTGAGAAAGCGGCTCTTGATTACATCGCTCGCATCGACGCTCAAGGCGGCGTGATTAAGTGTATCGAGAGCGGCTGGATTCAGCGCGAGATTCAAACGGCCGCCTACAACTTCCAACGCGCAGTCGAATCGAAAGAAGAGATCGTAGTTGGCGTAAACGAGTTCGTTCAAGAATCGAAAGATCAAACCGAAGTTCTCAAGATTTCTGAAGCCGTTGCGAAAGAGCAAATCTCACGCTTGAAAGCGTTCAAAGAGAAACGCGACAAAGCATCGGTTGCGAAGCACATGGAGCTTGTTCAGAACGCAGCCCAAGGCAAAGAGAACTTGATGCCCGTGTTCATAGACGCGGTCGAAGCGGGCGTAACACTCGGCGAAATCTCAGACTCGATGAGAAAAGTGTTCGGTCTCTACAAAGAGACCATCACGATTTAAACGTTCTGGCGCGTCTCAAAATGAGCCGCGCTCTTGTCGAAACTTCACGGTGAGTGCGGCCAAAGTGTTTAACGTTTAGACGGTCGTCACGCGCAAAGCAGCAGAACCCCAAGGTTTTTCGGGTTTGTTACCAAGAGATTACAAATACTTACGGTGGCACGAGGCCTGCTCTTAGTTAAAACCGTGAGACACCATAACCGTTCTTGGAAATCGAAACTCGTGAATCGCGCTCTGTTTGCAACAGCAGCGTTGTCAGCTCTTGGCGCGATCTCGCTCTACGCCGCGAAGGAGCTCGAATTACTGCCGTCAGCCGCAGAGACGAGCCATCCTGAGTTCACCCTTCTCAATAAGATTCAAGAGCCAGGTGCCAACCTTCAATTGAATGCACCACCAGCATTTGTGCTCAATGGCCAAGACGTCGATCCAATCTTGATGAATGCTGTCGGTCAGCCAAACGCGCCGGTGAAACCGAACCTCGTCGTTCCTGAATTCGACCGCGACGCGATTTTGAAAGACGCAGAGAATCGCATTGCGGATGATTTCGATATTCCAAAGACGCTTCAAGACCGAGTAGGCTTCTGGTTCGACGTCTACACGAAGTATGACGACAACCGCCGCATCATTCACCATCAGGATTTTCCGTGGGTGATTTTCAAGGTTGTCGACGTGAGCGAAATCATCAACGCGCCGAAACCGAAAGCGCGCTGGATGCGTAACGAAAAGGCCGACAAGCTCGTCAAAAAAGAAGTCGAAAAAGTTCGCGCTACGATTGCGAAACTCGCTCGCGGCGCTTCTGTAAAGAAGCTTGATGCGGACGAGCTTCTCATCGCGCAAGCTCTGACTCGCTTAAACGGTAACGTTCAAAAAGCAGCGAAAAAATCGATCGGCGAAGTCCGTGTTCAAACAGGCCAGCGCAACTTTTTTGCCGAAGGTCTCTCGGTTAGCCCACGCTACCTGAAGACAATGGAAAAGATTTTCGCCGACAAAAAACTTCCTGTTGAGCTTACGCGCCTTCCGTTTGTTGAATCGAGCTTTAACAAACACGCGACTTCAAAAGTCGGTGCGACGGGTATCTGGCAGTTCATGGGCAACACCGGCCGCAAATTCATGATCGTAAACGAAACGATCGACGAGCGCCGCTCGCCGTTTAAAGCAACAGAAGGCGCTGCTCGCCTGCTGAAAGAGAACCACATGATTCTTGGCCGCTCTTGGCCGCTCGCGCTCACAGCGTGGAATCACGGTCCTGGCGGCGTACGTAAAGCGTCAAAAGCGGCAGGTTCAAAAGATCTCGGCACCATCATTTCGCGTTATCGTTCTAAGAGCTTCGATTTCGCTTCTTCAAATTTCTACTCGGAATTTCTGGGTGCTCTCTACGCAGAGAAATATAACGACATGATTTTCCCGGGTGTCGAGCGCGAGGCCGAGTTCAATCCTCTGATCGTGAAAGTTTCGCGCCAAGTTCGTACGCTTGATGTTCTGAAGGCGAGCGGTCTGGATGAAGAGACATTCCTTCTTATGAACGCGGATCTGAAACTGGCTCTTAAAAAGAATTCTGTTTTGCCAATGGGCTTCCGACTTCATGTTCCGGATAGCTCAAAGATCGCGCTCGATCGTTTGATGAACGTCCGTGAGAAGCGACCAAGCCGCATCGCGAGTCGCTAAGCGACACGCGCCCTTACATTACAAAAGCGATTTAGAGATGACGTTGACCGCAGTTGTGTCAACGAGGACCGCGGCGCCCAGTGCGCGCGTCGTGCCTGATGGTTGAATCAGAATCGTTCTGAAACCCGTCGGTACGTTAAAGACCGCAAAGCCCCCGCCCGATTCGCCGAACTGTGTTCGAGAGATTTTGCCAGAAGCATCGAAGTAAACGACACGAGACGTTGCCGCCAGTGACTTTTCATCGAGCGCGATCTGATAGGGTGCCGAGCCGCGAACAAAACCAACGATGGTGCCTGTGCCTGGTTCCGCATTCACACGCTGACTTGCCCGCAAGCCCTCGAGCCACGACGACTGAATCATCGGGAAGTCGACAACTTTCGATGTTCGAGAAACGCTGACTCGAACTTTTTCGTAACTTGAGCCGGCGTCAGAATCCAAAATCAACAAGCCTGTCCCGCCCGTGAAGGTCACTTTCGCTTCACCTTCGCGAGGGACCATCACGCCTTGATTACGACCCGTGCTGACAACTTCTGCAGTAAGAGGAAAGTCCGTCTTGAAAGCGTCAAACACGCGGACCTTCGCCGCTTGAGAGACTTTCAGTTCGAGATCGACTTGGGTCACCGTGCGCGCATCTGTCGGGAAGAGATTTGGCTCCGTGATTCCGTGTGAATCTGCAGCTTGAAGTGCATGCGCACCTGGTGGAACCGGGAAGAATGCGTAAAGTCCGTTCGAGGATGACGCCATTAAATTTGGATCCGGCATGCCGAGCTTATTGAAGTAAATCGGTTTCATCTGGCGATCGGTCGTCATCAAGTCGACTTTCGCACCCGCAACCGGCTTACCGTCTCGAACGATGCGACCCCAGATGTATGCCGAATTACGGTCCGAATTCATTTCAGTCGGCGCGGCTGCTTTAATCAGCGCACGCATCGCTTGGTCGGAATAGAGAGACACATCGAGCGATTGGCCAGCGTGCGCGATAGCGAGTGTGCCCCAGCTACCTTGGCGTTCCGTTCGTGTTACGACAGAAGACCCTTCAAGGAGTGTTGGCTCATCGAACGTGCCGTCTTTACCCGCGACGGTTTGAAACGGAAGCTGTTCAAACGAAACGCTCGCGTTTTGAAGACCGAAAACTTTTGAGTTTGCGACAGCACCTGTGACGACTCGACCAGCGATGCCGTGCGGAACTGGACCCAGTTTAACCTGTACACCTGTTGCGCGGTACTGGCTCGCCGCCAACTTCGGAAGCTGATCAAGATCGTAGAGACCACGGCCTAAGACTTCGCCACTGATCGCCCGAAGTTCTGCAACCAGGCGACCGACCGGTCGATCAACGAAGATTTCGTAGCGCGCATCTCTCAACCAAACAGCGCCTGGTTCAAGTTTTTCGCCGTCTTCTTCTCTATAGATAACAACTCGATCATTCGCGCTTGTGACCGCAATGCCGCCGGTGAACTCAAGGTTCCCGCTGATCACGATCTGGCGAAGGCCCTCATTCTGATTCTCGCGAAGTTCTGTCTTCGCTGACTCATTTAGTGCGAGAGTGCGAACTGGGTTCGCAGTGACAGCCGACTGCGGCTCACGCAGATTCTTCGCAACTCGAGAGATGCGAGCCATGTCGACTTCACGCGCAGCTTGCTGGATGGGTGCTGATAAGCGCTCAGCGAGTTCCGCTCGGCTTTTCACGCCAAGATCAGCCAGGCTCAAAACAACTGTTGGATGTTCGATTGGCGTCGTAGCTTCAGTC
>CAJYOV010000203.1 GCA_913776405.1 Pseudobdellovibrionaceae bacterium | reverse complement strand
CACGCCATCTTCCATTTGGCCAAGCGCAATTTTTGCTGCGATTTGACCGACCGTCTCGAGACCTGTACCGCAGGCGCGTTGAACGTTGTAAGCGGGCGTGTAGGGGTCGAGGCCTGCCTCGAGCACGGCTTCACGTGCGATGTTCCAATCGGAAGAGCTATTCATAACAGCGCCGAGGGCGACATCACCTAAAGGGCCGTCTGTCAGGCCGTACTTCGCACGAAGTTCGGCAAGAGGGGCTGAGAGAAGCTGTGTTGCGCCGACACCGCGATAAGCCGTCATGCTCTTTGCGAACGGGGTTCTTGCGCTGCCGATGATGTAAACGGGACGTGTAGTTGATTTCATGTTCGAGAACTCCGTTTTTTCGGTTTGGATTTCGTTTTTCTTTTTTTCTTTGAAGTTCGATTCGTAAGTAAGAAGTCGCTCAAGACGCGTTCGGCCGCTATCAGAGGTTCTGGCGAACCGAGTAGGTTGCGTGCGATCAGTGCGCCCTCGAGACTGCAGTAGATGAATGTTGCGACGTCTTTCGGCTTATGGAGTTTCGAGAACTCACTGAGCTTCTGAGCGTCTTCAACCCATGAGGCGAGTTGTGTCACCCAACGTTGAAAGGTTTCGCGAGCGCGCGCGCGAAGTTTCGGATTTCCGTCATCGTGTTCGACTGCGCCGTTGAAGACCGGGCAACCGCCGGGGATCGGAGAACGCGCGTTCAAAAACTGAGTGACGAGAGCCTCGACACGTTCGATAGGGCTTTCGATCGATTCAAGGTTCGGAAAGCGCGAGCGCTCAATGACTCGAACCGCGTGGTCGAAAGCCTCAAGCGCAAGGTCTTCCTTACTCTTGAAGTGCCGGTACAAGCCGCCTTTTTCAAGGCCGGTCGCCGCCATGAGTTCAGACATCGAAGTGCTGCTAAAGCCGCGTCGATTAAAGACGGGTGCAGCTTCTTCGATAATATGTTGGCGGGTCGTTTCACCTTTTCTCACCCCACCATGATAAGAACGTGCAACTGACTTCCGCAAGTCGAAATTGCGACCGAACGGTCTCGAATTGAACACTTCCCAAGCCCCTGAAGCTCTTGCTAGCGTTCATCACATGGAACACTTACCTGAAGGTTTACGCGCCCTTGTTCATCAGTCAGTCCGGATCCTTGGCGATGTGATTCGCCATGAACTGGGCGACGCGAAGTTTCAACGAATTGACAGATTACGCGAAAAGATGACGGCTTTAAGGCCACTGACCCGAGATGAGGCGATAGAGCCCGTGCGTGAGGCGTATCGTGAACTCGAAAAACTTTCGCCGAACGAACGGCTCGAGATCGCTCAAGCGTTCACGCTCATGCTAGAAGTCATGAACGCGTGTGAAAACGCGTACCGTAGTCATCGAATCGCCGAACGAAAACTCGACCTCCCGAAAGAAAAGCCGGATTCAGTCGTCTACGTTTTGACGGCGCACCCGACGGAGGCTCGCTCACCTGACAATATTGCGATCTTTCACGCCGTTTTAAATCAGCTCATTCCAGTGTTTCGGAAGGAGCCCGTAGAACTCACGAAAACGGATGAATTAAAGCTTCGCCACAGCCTCGAACTCGCCTGGAAGACAAGTGTCACTCGCGTAAAGAAACCTCGTGTTCAAGACGAAGCGGATCATATTTTTTCGACTGCGCTCCGGGACGAAACTCTTTCGATGCTGCTTCAGAGCGCAAAGGAGCTTGCGCCTCTCTACATTCGGAGCTGGGTTGGCGGCGACAAAGATGGCCACCCGGGTGTCGATGAAGTCGTCTTCGTCGAAAGTTTAGGGAAGTCGCGAAAGCTGCTTCTTCACTTCGTGCAGACTCGGCTGAGAGATGTCGAACGCGATCTCGAGCGCATTCAGGCTGCGAAGCCTCTGTCGCTTCTGAAACGACTCCAATCAGATCTAAAGATGTTCTCTCGACTTACCAATGGCGAGGGCAAGAAGCTCGTGGCCTTCCGGAGGCAGTCGCAAAAGTTCGCTGATGAGTACGTCAAAGCCGTCGGCGTCCTCCATCCGAATCTTGTTGAGCTTAAAACGCTGCTGCACTTATTCCCAGCGCTCGTTGTACCGCTAGAATTTCGAGAATCGTCTGACGTCTTGATGAGCGATCCAAGCGGCAAATCGCTTGCGATTTTCCGAATGTTAAAGAAGCTAGCCGAATTTTCGAGGGGCACGGATCCGCGGTGGTATGTGCGTGGGTTTATCGTCAGCATGACGAACGAGATTGCACATCTAGAAATGGCTGCAAGCTTCGTGCAGAAAGCGCTGAAGTCTTTGAAGCTGCCGGTGATTCCGCTGTTTGAGCAAGCGTCCGCGTTGTCTCGGTCGAGCGAAATTTTCATCGGGATGCTGAAGAGCCCCTTGATTGGGCCTGCGATTCGCGGTGATTGGGACCGTCGAGTTGAATTGATGTTGGGTTACTCCGATAGCTCGAAGGAGAGCGGAGTTCTAAGGAGCCGTCTGCAAGTCGCTGAGGCGATGACTCGACTCGATAAGCTTGCGCGAGAGCAAGCGATTACTCCCATTTTCTTCCAAGGCTCGGGCGGCAGTACCGACCGCGGTGGCGGCTCAATTGAAGAGCAGACGTCTTGGTGGCCAGCCGGCGCTCTTAGAAACTACAAAGTCACGGTACAGGGCGAGATGATTGAACGCTCGCTTGCGAGCCCCGAGATCACTCGAGGGCAAATCGAAAAAATCGTTCAGAGTGCAGGTCGTTGGAACGAAGTGAAAGACCGCGAGTTTAACGAAAGCGCTGCGCTTCGCGCTTTCGCCGACAGTGTAGCGAAAGCGTACCAGGACACCGTTCACGACGAGAAGTTCCTCGAGGTGATCGGGAAGGCTACACCCTATTCCTTCTTGGACATGCTTAAAATCGGCTCTCGTCCGACGAAGCGAGCGACGTCGATTTCAGTCGAAGGCTTGCGAGCCATCCCGTGGATTCTTTGCTGGACGCAGACCCGAACGCTCTTCCCAACCTGGTGGGGGATCGGTACCGCATGGCGGGCGCTCTCGAAAGAAAAGCGAGCCGACTTAAAGAAGGAATTTGAAACGCTACCGGTTTTTCGAACTTACGTGCGTGCGCTCGGTTATACGCTCGCGAAAGTCAGACTCAGCCTCTGGCGCGTCTATTTGGACGAGAGTGGACTCGAAGAAAGTCATGCCGATCAAACGTACGAGAAATTCTGTGAAGAATTTGACGGAGCTATCGAGTTTGCAACTTCGATCTTAGGATCAAAATCTCTCGTTTCATGGCGACCATGGCTCGAAGAAAGTATTCATCTTCGCTCGCCGATGATTCACCCGCTGAATCTCATGCAGATTCTTGCGATGAAGGACCGAGATGAAGCACTTCTTCGCGTGACCGTAACCGGAATCTCGAGCGGCATGATGGCGACGGGCTGATCTCAAAACGCCTTGAGGCCCAATTCGGCTAGGGTTCACACCTTTTTTCAGGGTGACCCTGGTTTGAGTGGGGAATTCGGCGACGAGCTAAGCTTCTATGCAGTTATAACGAACAATGGCGTGCCGTCGCTCGACGAAACTCGCGGTCCAACGGTTGCTCTGTGTCCAAGTCATGGACACTCGCGCTTTCAAACCGGCTCTCCTTAAATTCTCAAAACTCATTGTTGCGACTTCGATTGCCGTGTCGTCGGCTTCGCCTGTTGCTTTCGCCGGTTCAAACAGTTCAGAACAAAAGGATTGGACACTTCATAAAACGAAGTTGTCTCGATCGGTCAAAGTCCGTTCGAAAAAAGCGCGAGCGGGCGTCGCGTCTACGAGCGCTCCGGTCGACGTCATCACGCTCGACTCGCAAACAGAAATCGAAATCCCTTCAGGCTTTGAGACTGCCGCTGTTCAGCGAAACGAAATCACCGCTGACGAGGCAAGAGAGATCGAGTCGATCCGGCACGAGATTCTTGAGACAACGCTTCAAGCAAGCCTCTCCGAGAATTTTAACGGTACTCTGATCGCGAGTAACTCTGAAGCGTACTCGATTGCGCCGAATTCAAACGTTGTGAACGGCGACTATCAACGTTCGTTCAACCCAGTTCTCTCGGTTCTTTCGGCTTCGGAGTCGAACCCTGCTGAGCAAGTACCACGCTCGAAGTTCCTAGCGCGAATCAAAGCTTTTGGTCGTTTCTTGAACGAAGCCATTTTCATTTCAACCGCTCGCGAATTTAGGAATCACAGAAAGCAGTTAAAAGAAGTGTCGCCGAAAGCGGACGAGATCGGTCTCTCTTTGAATTTCAAAGTAGAACTTCAGCTCGGCGTCGGCAGCTTTAACTTTTCTCGCAACGGCGGGGTGGTGCTCGATGTTGGTTACAATAGAAAAACGCATTTAGTTTCGCTGCGTACCGGGATTCGTCGGGAGCAACTTGGCGATGGAATCGGTCTCCCTGGCGTGAAGTTCGAGGTGCGTCGTTACAAGTCGATCTCAGGCATAGGTAAAGAGAATCCGGTCTCGATCGGTCACGCTTGGTACCCACCAGGTGTGCCGGGATTAAGCGTCGTCGTCGACTCGTCAGATCGTTACATCGCGCATGGCCTCGCATTCGGTGCCGGTGCGGACATCGTCCTTGTCGGAACGTTCCTGTTAAATGCGGTGAACGAATTCAGAGAAACGGAAAAGCGCGTAACGCTTTTCCGTGTGCCTGATCAGGTCTTCAAGATTTACCGCGACATGGTCGATTTACTGCTCTTCCGTCCAAGAACCTGCCGAGCTGTTTTCGGTTAAGGGGCTCACGCTCTCTTTAGCGCAAGCACCGGAACTGACAGAATCGGCAAGGCCGTGAAGAGAACAACGAGAACCGCACCGACGGGAAGATCCAGTCTGTAACTAACCCACATGCCAATCAAACTTAAAATCGCGCCGCTAATCCAGCCGTAGAGAAGCCGCGCGCGGATCGACGTGAAGAACATCGAGCTCATCACGGCGGGAACGATTAAGAAAGAGAAAACAAGCAGAACGCCTGCGATCGACGTCGACGATGTGATCACGACACCAAAGAGAGCGTAGAAGAGAAAATCCCAAAGTGCAGACGAAGCTCGCTTCTCATCGTGGTGAAATGAGCTCTCCAGAAACTTCTTTCGATAAACCCAGTGGATGCCGCCGACAATGGCGTAGATCGCGGCTGTACGCGCGACCTCGTGCCAGGAAACCCACAAAATCTGGCCGACTAAAGCCTCTTTCAAATGTTCAGCGCCGTGGGCGAGTCGATCGATGACAAGGACAACAGCCGCTGAAGCAAACGCGTATGTGATCCCGATGAGCGCTTCTTGCGGAAGTCGTTTTTCGAAACGCCGTGCGAATGCAAACACGCCTGCTGCTATGAACGTGGCGGTCAAGCTCACGACATAGCCCCAGCCAGATTGATGTTCCGGATCGATCAAAAGCGCAAGGGTTGCGCCGAATGAGGCCACTTGCGCAAGCGAGAGATCGACGAAAACAACCCCACGCGCAAGCACGTGGAGGCCGAGATAGCAGTGAATGAAGATCAGAAGCAGGCACATCACGAAAGGTGCTGCGAGAAACTGCAGGATCTCCATTTTTTATTTTCCTTCGAACGTGCGAACCAGCTGTTCGGTGACGTCATCCAGCGTTTTCAAGTCAGGCTTCGATTCGACCGCGATGCCGACAGATGCGACGCGAGTTCCCGGAGCTTCTTTCGCCACGCGATCAGCGATCTTAGTATCGAAAAAGTTGTCGACCAGGATCAATTTGATTTTGTTCGTTCGTGCAACTGCGATGACGTCGAGAATGTGCTGCGCGCTTGGAGGCACGCCTGGCTTGAGCTCGAGATTCACCGGCGCTTTAATCGAGAATCGCGACAGGAAATAATTTAAAGACGGGTGGTAAGTGATCACTTCTTTGATGCCTGTCTTCTCGAGTCGGGCCTTCCAGTCCTTCATCTTTGAATCGATCCGAGATTTGAACGCGAGCGCACGTTTTTGATAAGCGTCTTTGTGTGCGAGATCGAGTTGACCGAGTCGTTCTGCGATTTTGAGGCTGAGCTCCGCATTGCGCTCGGGGTCGAGTGTGAAGTGCGGATTTCCGTCCGGGTGAACGTCGCCCATCGCGCGGGTCAATGTCTCAGTCGGTTTGTCGATTGGGTCGATCAAAGCACCGAGATCGAGATAGCCCGAGCCACCCGGATTCACTTTCGGGTTGCGTGCGCCACGCGTGAGAGAAGGTAACCAACCGATCTCGAGTGAAAGTCCGTTCGCTACGAGAAGGTCAGCATCTCTGAGCTTAACCATGAAGCTCGGTTTAGCTTCCAGGAAGTGAGGATCTTGCGAGCCTTTCGCGATTGTCGTGACGTTGGCATCGTCGCCAGCTACTTCGCGCACGAGCGCTCCGATGTCTGACGTAGTTGCGACCACGTTCAGTTTTGCTTGAGCATTTGAGGCCTGGAAGCAAACAGCTAGCGCGAGAAAGCCGAAAACGAATTTGAATTGCCGTTTCATGTAAGCAAAGCCTTTCTTAATAAGCGTGCGCCGGGTGGGCGCCAATCGATGCGTTGTATTGGAGAAGAATCTTGTGTTCGTCTTTTGGACCTGAGTCGTTCAGGTGATCGTACTGCAAGCGAATCCCTGAAAATTCTGAAGGCACGAACGCGAGTAACGCTGACTGTTTTCTCTGATGAGTTGCCGCCGTCGTTGATGTCGAGGGGTCGTTAATTTGAAGGTATTCGCTACGAGCTTGGACCCACCACCGTCGATCAAATTGCAGCTGCACCCAGGTTGAGACACCCTGGCCAACCTCGTGTGTGTCGGCATTCAGATCACGCTGGAGGTATTCGGTAGACCAGATGAGCGCTTGATTTGCCGTCGCGCGCCACTTGAACGTCAGATCCGCACCGTAAAACTGAGTCGAACTTGCCGATTGATTTTTGCCTGTGACGGCGCTCAATCCGAGCTCCGAAGTAAGGTCATCGCTGAGATCGATCAAGTTTTTCCAGTGTGCTAGACCGACGAAGCTGTTAGCCGTTGTCGGTTGAAAATACTCGAGCCCCTCGCCCTGACCGGACAAACCTTGAAGTGTGAGTTCTGAGAACCAAGGCGTCGGGAGAAGGGCCGCGCCACTGATGCCTAAATCATTAAGTCCTTCTTCACCAAGAAGGACTGTGTTCTGAAGCGGGAAGTCGACAAACGCAAGGGCATGCGTATGGATCTGGTTCTGCTTTCCGAGTGCGGCTTTGAATTTACCCACTCGAAGTGTGACAACTGGAAGCGCGATTGTCTCGGCAAACGCTTCTTCGGCCTCTAAGACATACTCGCGTTCAACTGGCGTCGTTGAATCATCAACTTCCTGATGCAGCGAGAGGGTGCCAACGAAGCGCCAATAGGGGTCAACATCCGATGTGAATTGAAGCTCGGCTTCTTGAAGGCCAAGACCATTTCGATCCACCGATCCGGCATCGCGCCCACGGTTTGAATTCTGATAGAGGAAAAGAGCGTTCACACCGATATCGGGGTTGAAGCTGTTTCCGCGTGAGCGCGTTCCAAAACTTGGATCCTTAAACGACGGGGCTGGGCCGGTCGTGCTACTTGGCGCAACGCCTTGAGCGAACGCTGAGCCAGTTGCGGCCGTTAGAACGACGACGGAAGCAACGAAAGAGAGACCTGGGGGCGACAGTGAACGAGTGAATTTCAAGACGTGCGCAAACAAACGCGCTGTCTTCAGACAAGCGAAAAGGGCCATGCATCCTCCTGGATGATGAATCAAATGTTCAGAAGTGAATTGAATGAAGCGGGTGTGTTAGGTGGTCGGAGGGCCGCGAGGGCGATGCCAGTTTGCGTG
>CAJYOV010000202.1 GCA_913776405.1 Pseudobdellovibrionaceae bacterium | reverse complement strand
CCCCATCCGCGCGCTCGAGGGCACCCCGGCTCGACCCTAGGCTTTAAAGGTAACGACGATATGAACCCAGAAATTCTGCCGAAGATCATCACCGACGCTTACAAAATGTTCGACCAGTTGAACCTCTCGGTCACGAGCCTCGTTGTGATCGGCATCGTCCTTTCGCTGTTGTTCCTGTTTGCAGCCCGCGAAGCCGCCGCGTGGTTCTTCAAAGTTGACGACGTCAAACGCGACGTTCGTAAGCTTCGTCAGCTCGTCATCGACCTCGAGGGCGAGATGCGCTCACTCCAAGGTCTTTTGAACCAGAATATTGCACTTGCTAACGCCAAAACCGTCGAAGACGCAACGGCTCGCGAAGCGGCCAAAGCTCAAGTCTTCGATGCCGAACTCAAAACTCAGGAGTCGGCCAGTCCCAAGTTCACCATCAGTCACTAAGAAATAAAAACGCCGACCCTAGAGTCGGCGTTTTTTATTTCGAATCGCTTTTTTTAAAAAAGAGCGCTTACGAGTTACTTCTTCAATGCCTCCAGAACTTCGACTTTGCCCGGTGCCGCGATCGGCTCAAGTTGCGGCACGACGTCCGCAGCTTTTGAATAAACGAGGATCCGGATGTTTTTCGTATCGATCGCCTCGGCCATCGCTTTATTGACTTCGCTGCGCGAGAGCGCGTCGATGTCACGAAGGTAGTTCGTTAAGTAAGAATCAGGGATTCCGTAGTGGCGAAGCAGCAGGAGATTCAGCGCAAGCTTCTCTGGCGTTTCGATCGCCGCCGGGAAGATACCCTTCAGGTAGCCCTTCGTACGATCGATCTCTTCGCTCGTCGCACCCTCAAGCTTGAACTTCTCAAGGACCTTGAGCGACTCGGAAACCGCCTGACCGACCGAGCCGTTTTTCGTGAACGTCTCGACGAGGAATGGGCCACGCTCGGCTCGTGCATCAAAGCCTGAGTTGATGCCGTACGTAAGACCCAAGTCTTTGCGAAGGCGGTCATTCAAGCGACTTGCGAACGCGCCGCCAAGAACCGTGTTGCCAAGGCGAAGCGCCAAGAAACGTGGGTCTTTGCGCTCAATCCCGAGGCTTCCCATGCGAATCTGCGACTGAACCATCGAAGGGTAATTCACGACGCGAATTCCAACGCCTTCAACTTTCGGGTCTGCATTCTTCTTCACTTCGGGTAGATCGCGCTTTTCCCACGCCCCGAATCCTTTTTCGATTTTCTCGCGAAGTTCCGGCGTGAACTGACCGACGACTGCGAGAATCGCGTTATTCGGTCGGTACGTACGGAGGTACGCTTGGATCACGTTGCGCTTCTTCAAACCAGCGACCGACTTCGCCGTGCCAATCGTTGGGCGACCATACGGGTGTTCACCGTAGAGGTAAGACGCAAACGCTAAGTCCGCGTACGCATCCGGATTGTCGACGAGACGTGCGATTTGCGATTGTGCCTGCGCGACTGCGCGTTTGAACTCAGCCTCTGGGAAAGCCGGCGACATCACGATTTCCATGACGTTATTGAGGAGCGGCTCGGCTTGCGGCGAAAGCCCACTTGCCGTGACGACCGAGTAATCGTACGAAGACGAAGCATCGAACTCGGCACCCATGCGGCCAAGTTCGTCAGCGATTTGCGTTGCCGAACGTTTCGATGTGCCTTTGTTCAGGAGCTCCGCAACGAGAGACGAAAGGCCTTCTTGACCGACCGGATCAGCTGCCGAGCCCGTGCGAACGAGCATTGAGTAGCTCACGTACGGAAGTGAGTTGTCCGGGATATAGAGGATGCGGAGCCCGTTTTCGAGAGTTTTCTCTTCGAAGGCGCGAATCTGATAACCCGCGTTCGAATTCGATGAGAAAAGACCGCCGCCCGATTTCTTACCAGAGCTTGCGCAGGCAGCAACCGAAACGACTGCCGCACCAAGAACAACCAAGCGAGCGCTTTGACGAAGAAGTGAAGAAAGAGTGTGTGATGTCATTAGTGAGCCGCCTTTTTCGTGTGCGCTGCTGGTTTACCTGGCTTCAAAACGACAAGAGTCATTTTCTCAGGCGCTAGATATTTCGCCGCAACGTCGCGGACTTGTTTCGCCGTGATAGCGTTGTAACGATCGAGATCTTTGAAAAGCATTTCGTAATCGCCGTAGATCGTTTCGTTGAGAGCCAGTGCCTCGGCGCGACCATGGATTGTCTTTAACCCATCGACGTAACCTTTCATGACTTGGTTCTTGGCTTTCTGAAGTTCTGCGTCCGAAATCATGATTTTGCGTGCGCGCCAGATAACACCAAGAGCCGCCCGTTCAGCGTTCTTGTAATCCTTGCCGGGCTTGAGGCTTACGTAGATCTGGAAGAGACCTTCAAGTTGAAGTGTCTGGTTGTAGGAGCCAACATTCGACGCCGACTGATCTTGATAAACAAGTCGTTGGTGGAGGCGGCTCGAGTCGCCGTAACCAAGAATGTTCGCGAGAAGATCAAGCGCATAGGCTTCATCTGTGCCCGTTTTCGGCGTGTGATACGCCATCACGAATTGAGTCGCTTGTACCTGCTGTGAGATGAAGTGGCTTTTCGGGCCTTTCTGCTCAGGCTCTTTTGCGAAGTCCTTCGTTGGGATCGGCTGCGATTTGATTTGACCGTAGAACTTCTCGACCCACTTCTTTACCTGCGCCGAATCGAAGTCACCTGCGATGACGAGTGTTGCGTTGTTCGGTGCGTAGTAAGTGCGGTGAAACGCTTGCGCGTTTTCGACCGTGACGTTATCGAGATCCGGCATGTAGCCAATCACGGGCCAGTGATACGGGCTTGTTGTAAACGTCTGATCGAAAAGGGCTTCGCGCAGCAAACCGCCTGGGTTGTTGTCGACGCGCATGCGGCGTTCTTCTTTCACGACTTCGCGCTCTGCTTTCAAGTTCTCAGCATTGATCGCGAGATTTTCCATACGGTCACTCTCGATATCCATGATGAGCTCGAGCTTCGCCGACGGGAAATTTTCGTAGTAGCCCGTGTAGTCGTTTGTCGTAAACGCGTTGTTCTGCGCGCCGTTCGCTTGAAGAAGCGTGTCGAACTGTTCGCCCGTGTAGCGTTTTGCACCACGGAACATCATGTGCTCAAACAAGTGAGCCATGCCCGTAAGACCCTTTTCTTCGTTTTTCGAGCCTACGCGGAACCAAGTTTGGTAGCTGATCAGCGGAACGGAGTGGTCTTCGTGCAGAAGAACCGTCAGCCCGTTTGCGAGCTTGTACTTCTCAACCGGAAAACGAATTTGCGAACCGATATCGCCCGGCGCTTTTTCCGTCGACGTTACTTGAGACGTCGCTTGAGCTTTTGGAGCTGCCGTTTTTGATACGGCTGGTTTCTCGCGAGTTGGCTCAGGTGTTGGCGCTGGGTTCGGCGTCGCTGTCGGCGCTTGCGCAAACGCGATCGACGCTGTGACTGAAAGTGTACCTGCGACAACCGCCTTCATGAGCGGTGCGCGTGATCCTTGTGCGTTCATCAAATTCCTCCGTGCACACCAAGCATGACCCCATCGAATTTTTCCGTCAACCGAGCGAAACGACTAGGTTTCTCGAACCGAATCGGCTAAGACCGAGTCTTATGAAACACGACTCAATCTCGCCGCTTTTTGACGCATCTGCTTGGAAAACTGTTGAGGGTTTCGACTTTCAAGACATCACGTATCACCGCGCCGTCGATCAAGGGACCGTTCGCATCGCGTTCAACCGTCCCGAAGTCCGGAATGCTTTTCGTCCTAGCACGGTCGATGAGCTTCTGACGGCGCTTGAGCACGCGCGCACGTCGCCGGATGTCGGTGTCGTTCTCATCACGGGTAACGGCCCTTCACCGAAAGATGGCGGTTGGGCCTTCTGCTCAGGCGGCGATCAACGCATTCGCGGCAAAGACGGTTACAAATACGTCGGCGAAGAAGCTCCGAAAGAACTCACACCGGCCGAAAAAGCTCGCCAGGGTCGCTTACACATTCTCGAAGTGCAGCGCTTGATTCGATTCATGCCGAAAGTCGTGATCGCAGTCGTTCCTGGTTGGGCCGTGGGCGGCGGTCACTCGCTTCACGTGGTTTGCGATATGACCATCGCATCGAAAGAGTACGCGATTTTCAAGCAAACCGATGCGGACGTCGCAAGTTTCGACGGCGGCTACGGCTCTGCGTATCTTGCAAAAATGGTCGGCCAAAAACGCGCGCGCGAGATCTTCTTCTTGGGCGCCAACTACTCCGCACAAGAAGCGTTTGAAATGGGCATGGTGAACAAAGTCGTGCCCCACGCCGATCTCGAAAAAGTTGCGCTCGAATGGTCGCGCGAAATTCTAACGAAATCGCCGACCGCTATTCGCATGCTCAAATACGCGTTCAACCTGACAGATGATGGCATGGTCGGCCAGCAACTCTTCGCCGGCGAAGCTACCCGCCTCGCTTACGGCACCGACGAAGCCGTCGAAGGCCGAGACGCCTTCGTCCAAAAACGCCAACGCGACTTCTCCAAATTCCCCTACCAATACTAAACTCGGAAGGTGCCTCGGAAGGTGCCAGGCTCCTTTTTGAAACTGTGCGCGTCATTTGACGCACACAGTTTCAAAAAGTTGCCTGGCACGTTCCCGCCATTGCCCTCTAACTCATGAGGATTCTCCTCACTTGCGCTGGAGGCGGCGGAGCTCGAGGGGATCGTGGCTTGAAAAAATCGTTAGCCCCTGCTGCTGCAGAGTTTTGAGGGCGCTTTGGGTGCGCTTAGCAGTAGCGAAGTCGGTGTGCACGATTTTTTGGAACGCGCGCAGCCCTAAGGGCACGCGAGTTTCGTCGGCGATTTCATTGTGATGGTAGTAACTATCGCCCGCGTGAAGCAGCCATGCGGATTCGTCAGTCGCATGCGAGGCCTCGCTTATCGCGCGGCTCTGAGTCGCAACGCCCGTGTGCCCGACCGTGTGGCCTGGTAAACTCACGAGCAGAAGCTCCGAAGGGAGCCCTGCGATTTCTTGAACGCGCGCGAAGCCTTGCCACGACTCACCGACCGACAAATCAAACTCATTCCAGCGAATGCCGCCCGCGAGCTGGGCCGGTCGATAGCGACTGCGCTCGAAAAGCGCTCGCGGGTTTTTCGCCTTTGCGAGCTCCGCGCGCGACACATGAACGAGTGCCTGCGGAAAATCCTGTATGCCGCCCGCATGATCGAGATCTAAGTGCGTGGCGATAACATCAGTCACGTCTGAAGGCGAATACCCAAGGGCGCGCACTTGCGCGTGAGCGGTCTCGTTGCGATCAAAAACGGGCTTAAGCGTGAAGCGCGTCGTTCCCAATCGCGACGGCTTTTCGATATCGCAGAGGCCAATTCCGGTGTCGACCAGCACAAGTCGAGAACCTGTTTCGATCAACAGGCAATGGCAGACCACCGACGGCGGAAAAACAGACGGAAAGAGCGAGGCACCTACGGGGCACATCGTTCCGCAATTAAGATGGTGAACGCGCATGGATTTACTGAACGAGGAATTCGTTGAAGTAGAAGATCGGAAGAGCGT
>CAJYOV010000201.1 GCA_913776405.1 Pseudobdellovibrionaceae bacterium | reverse complement strand
CTTCAAGAAGCACAGGCTGATTCCACGCGGAGTCGCTGAAACAGCAACTGTAAAATCGTACGGAGGGTCTGTAGCCGATCTGGAGAAGGTGACAGTCCCACTCGTTTCGAGTTCAGCGAATTCAGATCAAGACCATTACAGCTTCGCTCACCAACTAGCGGAAGAAAACATAACGCCTGTTGAAAGTTACGTGCGAGCGCGAGTGAAAGCCCTCGCGAGTCGACTTTCGCATTTCGAGAGGCTGCAAATCTTCGATCGTGTTTTGGCGGGTCGACGCGGACTCCTTTCGGAATTCGGTCAAAATCTTGTGCGCGCGAGCGTAAAGAAATCGAGCTTCTACTTTGCACAGAAAAGTTACGTGTCGCCGACGACATCGACGCTTGAGCACCCTATCTTCGGGCGACTCGGGCACGCCGATGCGGGCGGCTCCGGTGTCTGGTTTCACGCTGACAAAGTGAAGCGCGAAAAAGAATCGATGCTTAAGCAACACGACGCTTTAAAAACGCTCACAGGTGACGAGCGCACGCAAGCTTGGATCTCGTTTCAAAATGCACGATGGACTCTGCTCCAAGACACGTTCGATTTTGCGACTGGCGCGTTTGAGATGTGGAAGGCGGCATCGACCGCCGCATCGGTCCCGGATCGATCGACGTCCGTTTCCTTCAGCTACGTTGTTGATTCTAGTAAAGGCGATCTGAGGGCTGATCAGTATAGCGGACCACCCGTGGCGTGGTATCAGGGCAGTATTCCATCGTTTAAGATGACAATTGATGAGAGCCAACAGCAACTCGATTTCGCCACTTGGTTGAGCGAATCGCAAGACCGTGAAGACTATGCCGAATTGTTGATGGCACTCGGCTTCGACCGTCTCGCTTATGTTATAAGTGGACCCAACGGTGGCCGCTATCTCAACGACGGCCAGAAAGTAAACCCTTCGTGGAAAGCACCAGGTCTTATCGAGAAAACGAAAAGTCGACTTGGTGCTGTCGGTTCCTATGAGAAAGCTCGCGCGGCACTAGAAGACGGTCTCACAGGCTTGCGTGAGACCGCAGACGCACTGCCTTACCAACTCGATCGCTCACTTATCTACGACACTCAACATCAGTATCACTTAGCCGAGGATAGCGCCGTCCTTCATCTGACATTGCTAGATCCAGTCTTCTCGGTCTTTAGCGAACGCGTAGATGAGCAAATGAAGACGGCTTCGATGTTCGAGAAGTCGGTGCTGAATCAGATTCGCCGCGTGGACACACTTCGCGCGAAAATGATCGAAAGCCTCGAGGGCGGAAAAACTCCGTGGGATCTAGAAGAAAACATCGCGCTTGCTGAATCAGACTTTGCGAAGACTGAAGAACTCGTACCGCTCATTAAAGAGCGACTCGAGGCATTTCATGCGTTTGCTCTGAAGACGATGAAGGACCAAGCTTTTGTTGAACCCGAGAACCGAGCTCGATTCAGCGAGTTTGAAAAGTCATTCGGGCCGAAGGTTCATGCCTACGGACCTGGAGCGCAGAAGCTCGTTCAGCGATTGCGGCGAGAAGTCTTAAAACTGCGCGCGGTGCTTGAAAAGTCTGAGAGCTCAAGATCTGAGAGTCCTGCGCTACGCGAGCTCGCTCGTCAGCTTTGGAAGTGAGGGCGCTCAAACGTGCAAGGCATGATCAGAGAGCGATGAAATTGATTTTCGAAAAACAAAAAAGGCCAACGGCTTAATTGCCCTTGGCCTTTTTTTCGCTGAGACTGCGATTTCGACTTCACTTTCCTTCGCGGTGGGCTCGGGAATTCGTCTCGTATCGCGCAGAACTGGATTACTTCAGTTCGCGGTGAACCGTGTGACGGCGAAGAGTTGGATTGTACTTCTTCTTCTCAAGGCGCTCTGGGTGCGTTTGAGTGTTTTTAGTCGTAGTGTAACGCGAAGGTGACGCGCCTTCTTTGCGGGCTTCTGTGCACTCGAGCGTGATGATTTTAACTTTGCCTTTTTTAGCCATGGCTAATCCCTTCGAAACAAGTACGTGAAGAATCCAAGTGATTATCACAGCTTCCGACCCGATGGGAAGCATTTCTGCCTCACGGATCTAATTTCTTTGGTGGCGGCGATCGGTGCATCCGAGCTTTTAGTCCTAAGTGTTGGTAATGACGAGATTTTTGGGCCGAGCTCGGCCATTACGGGCGATGAGCTTTCAAGCGCTCTCGGTGCAAGCGAATGATGTCATCGGCCACTTCGAGATTGCCTCGGCAGCAGACGAAGCCGCGGTTTTCCAGGCCGGGCTTGGCGTACAAAAGGCGTGCGCCCGTTGAGAGGTCGATGACTTTACAGCCGGCCTCTTCAGCGATGATTTGACCGGCAGCGGTGTCCCATTCGCGGGTTGGCTCGAAGCGGGGATAGAGATCGAATTCGCCAGAGGCGACTTTGCAAAACTTGAGGGCCGAGCCGAACCTTTCCACTTTCGAGATTCCAAACTGATCGTAGAGCGCCGTCATTTGAGCCGACGGTGTCGAGCGTGAGCCCGCCGCAATTAAGTCCGTTCGCGTGTTCCTGTTCTGAATGCGCACGTCGTTTGGCCCGAAAGCACCTTTGCCTTTTTCGGCGTAGAAAAGCTCATCTGAGATCGGCGAGTAGATAACACCAAGGATCGGCTCGCCGTTTTCGATTAGAGCGATACAAACTACGAAGGTGTCCATTCGATTTACGAAATCGCGGGTGCCATCGAGAGGATCAACTAACCAGAATCGAGAGGGGGCGCCGATGAGAGCCACGTCACCTTCTTCAGAAATGATCGGGTCTTCAGAGAGCCCCTTCAAACCTTCGACAATGATTTCGTTCGAGCGCAGATCGGCTTGTGTAATGGGAGATTCGTCGGCTTTCGTTGTGACGGTCCAAATGTTGC
>CAJYOV010000200.1 GCA_913776405.1 Pseudobdellovibrionaceae bacterium | reverse complement strand
GTCAAGGCGTTCTTCAACACTCGCGAGAGCCGTGATGTCTGTTGTTTGCGGAAGCGCTTTTTTAAGCTTCACAACGAATTGCTGAGGCACGCTTTCGTAACTCGCAGGCGTCTTTGGATCTGGCTTGGGTTTTTCGACCGAGTTCTTCGCGAATGCGAGCGAACTTGTTAAAGACACAGATATCAACACGATGAGCGCAACCGCTTCACGGCGCGCGAGCCCCAACCCAGACATAGCTTTCCTCCTTGAAAGTGCCCTTCAGCATTTTCAAGGCTAACACTTAGCTTGAGCGGCGTTGAGATTTAGATTCAGACACGTTTGAGACCAATGACGACGGTGAGTCGGCGCCGAAGTCGAAGCTGAGTTGGTCAGGCGACGACTTAAAGCCTTTCGATCTTTTAGTTTCCTTCGCAGGTGAAGCTTGAGCCACCTTCTGCGCTTGTGTTTCCGAGCTTTTCGGCGCATTTGATACGAACGTTTTTGCACCGCTCATCCGCGAAGACTCGTTCGCTGAACGCACGAGATTTTCGACGAACGCACGCTTCACGCTGTCTGACGCATCTGCTTTGAACCCAAGCTCCGCAAAGAGGTCTCCGACCTTTTTCACAATGCCTCCGGTATGTTATCGGGTTTTTGCTGAGGCTTCTTGATGTGGACAAGTGATGAGCGGGCTCAGAAGAAGTTCTGTACATTCCGACACATATCAAACGTGCTTCGGTTAGTAAGTTCACTCATATCGTCTCAGAACGTTTTGAACTGAGTGTTCGCCCTAGTGTCGAACAAAAGTTGCGCGCGTCTGCATGTGGATAAGTTCGTGGAACTCTCGCATCAGCGAGTTTTAAAACTCGAATCTCTTCATCACAAATCTCACTTCGAGACAGAAAGACTTTGCGCGTTAACGTTGATTCTTTAAGCACGGCCACTGTCTGTAGGGCCGCACAAAAAAGAACCGGCCATTAGAGCCGGTTCTAGAGTGACGCATATTTTCGAGATTTTTCTTGTGCTGAAAAATCAATCGCCCGAATCGACGTCATCGCGCTTCAAAAGCGACGCCTTCGTGAACTCGCGATTCATGCGTACGATGTTTTCGAAGCTGATGTCTTTCGGACAAGCCAACGAGCATGCGCCCGTGTTCGAACAGTTGCCGAAGCCATTTGCTTGCATCATGTCCATCATGGCGAGAACACGCGCTTGGCGTTCCGGATCACCTTGTGGAAGAAGCCCCAAGTGAGCCACTTTCGCGCCCGTGAAAAGCATTGCTGAACCGTTTGCGCAAGCCGCAACACACGCTCCGCAACCGATACACGCGGCTGCATTGAACGCCATGTCCGCTTTTACTTTTGGAACAGGGGTCGCGTTGCCGTCTGGTGCGTTGCCGGTGTTAACCGAGACGTAGCCGCCGGCTTGGATGATGCGGTCAAGGCCCGTTCGATCGACCGACAAGTCTTTAATGATCGGGAACGCAGCTGCACGGAACGGTTCAACTGTGATGCTCTCGCCGTCGTTGAATTTGCGCATGTGAAGCTGGCATGTCGCCGTTCCACGCTCAGGACCGTGTGGGTTTCCGTTGATCACCATCGCGCAGGATCCACAAATGCCTTCGCGGCAGTCGTGATCGAACGCAACAGGGTCTTTGTTTTCTTTAATCAAACGCTCGTTCACGATGTCGATCATTTCGAGGAACGAGGCATCTGTGGAGATACCTTTTGCGTCGTAATCCTCGAAGTGGCCGGCGTCTTTTTCGTTTTTCTGGCGCCAGATTTTAAGCTTTAAGTTCAGGAGTTTTTGAGAAGTTCCGCCCATTGTGATTGCTCCTTACTTGTAGCTACGAGTTGCGAGGTGGACGCGATCGAACGTGAGATCTTCTTTGTGAAGGGTCTTTGGAGTCGAAGCGTCGCCGCCCCACTCCCACGCTGCTACGTAGGCAAAGTTGGCGTCGTCGCGTTTTGCTTCGCCATCTTCTTGGTATTCTTCACGGAAGTGGCCTCCGCATGATTCGCGGCGCTCGAGAGCGTCGTGAGCCATGAGTTCACCGAGTTCGAGGAAGTCGGCTACGCGACCCGCTTTTTCAAGCTCTGGGTTGATGTAGGTCTTCTCGCCCGTGATTTTGAGATTCGACCAGAATTCTTTTTTAAGATTCTGGATGAGGCCAATCGCTTTCTTGAGGCCCTCTTCGTTACGGGACATACCGACGTACTCCCACATGATGTGGCCGAGTTCGCGGTGGATGTCGTCGGGTGAACGCTGACCATTGATCGACATCAGTTTGTCGATCGTGGCTTGAGTCTTCGCTTTCGCTTCCGCAAATGCGGGGTGCGAAACGTCGACTTTCGAGAGCTTGTTCGAGGCGATGTAGTTACCGATCGTGTATGGGATCACGAAGTAACCGTCAGCCAAACCTTGCATGAGTGCCGAAGCACCCAGGCGGTTTGCACCGTGATCTGAGAAGTTCGCTTCGCCGAGAACGTGAAGACCCTTGATGTTGGACATCAAGTTGTAATCAACCCACAAGCCACCCATCGTGTAGTGAACCGCTGGGTAAATGCGCATTGGCACTTTGTAAGGATCGTCGCCCGTGATCTTCTCGTACATCTCGAAGAGGTTTCCGTAACGTTCGCTGACGACCTTGTGGCCGAGACGCTTAATCGCGTCTGCGAAGTCGAGGTAAACCGCTTGCTTCGTTGGACCGACGCCGTAGCCTTCGTCGACTCGGAACTTCGCTTGGCGCGAAGAAACGTCACGAGGTGCGAGGTTACCGAACGATGGATAAATGCGCTCGAGATAATAATCGCGTTCGTCTTCTGGAATTTGATCCGGGCTGCGCGGATCGTCCTTTTTCTTCGGAACCCAGACGCGGCCATCGTTACGAAGAGACTCTGACATGAGAGTCAGCTTCGATTGGTAATCGCCCGAAACTGGAATGCATGTCGGGTGAAT
>CAJYOV010000199.1 GCA_913776405.1 Pseudobdellovibrionaceae bacterium | reverse complement strand
GGTAAGCGGCGTCGACTTCTTTTTGGCGTTGGTCGGCCGCGGCCTGAGCTTTCGATGAAGCCGAGCCCGCCTGTTTCGACTGAGCTTCCATCGCCTCGATGCGGCCCTGAAGGCGACGAATCGCATCTTCATTGTCTTGGAAACGTGCGTTCACGTCTGCCGTCATCGCTTGAAGGTTCGTAACTTGTTTACGAAGAACTTGGCGCTCTTCTTGTTCACGATTGCCGTTGCGAGTTTCGAGCGCGCACCCTGTCGTCAGAAGCGCCACTGCAGCGAAGAGTTTCAAAGTCGAATTCATCGAAAGGTCCTTTTAAGATTAAGAGTCACCGGCCTGATGGCGTGCGATTCTTGCCGCATTCTCGGCTTTTTCTGCCGCTTCACGCGCAAGCTCGAACAATCGATCTGCTTTTTGATAGCGACGTTCTTTGAACGCGCGCTGAGCTTCTCGATAGTTCTCTTCAGCAGTGTACCAAAGCGAGGGAGCATAGCGAAGAGCATCGGCATCTTTTGCGGCCTCGTAAGCGGCGCGAGCCAAAGTGTACTCTTCAAGCGGAACTTGGTCGGACGTAACACAAGCGCTCGTCGACAAGACGAGCGCTAGACCAAAGGCGGAGAGGAAAAGTGAAGTGGGTGTCAGCACTGAAAGGTGCTTCTCCAAGAGAAAGGGCTCTAACGATTACTGAAGCGGTACGAAGTTCGCGCGGCGGTTTTTCGACCAAGCGGCTTCGTTGTCGCCAGCTTGAAGCGGCTTTTCTTCACCGTAGCTGATGACAGTCATACGGTTCGCAGCCACGCCCAAACCTTCGAGGTAGGTCTTAACCGACTTTGCACGACGCTCGCCGAGCGAAAGGTTGTACTCGACCGAGCCGCGCTCGTCCGTATGGCCTTCGATCTGAATCGTGTAGCCTGGGTTCTTTTTGATCCACTCAGCGTTACCCGCGAGTTTCGTGCGCGCATCGTTCGTTAAGCGGGCTTGATCGTATTCGAAGAAGATCGTGTTCAAACCTTCGATGCGGCCACCGTCAGAACCCATCGGGTCCGAACCGATGTTTTTGTCTTCGATCACAGGCTGGCTCGAAACTGAACCATCTGCTGAACCACCTTCACCTGAGTCCGATTTTTTTGGGCGCGAGCAACCAGCAGCCAAAGTCATAACGAGGCCGACGAGTGCGAGAATTCGGAAGAGGTGCGAGAAACGAACAGAAAGCATGCTAGCTCCTTGATAGATCGACGTTGCAAGACCCCTCAGATTCTCCGAAGAGGCTAATGACTTTGTCAAACTTTTGCGCCCAAAATTGATGATGCTTTCACGTCTGATGAGGTCTTTCCGCCTGCGCAGTTTCAAATTTGCGAGTCTCATTTTTTCTTTATGCATCGTCGCAGTTCTAGTCTCGCCGCTCGATAGCGCCTGTGCGCAAGTCGGAAATCCGAAGACGAAGTGGTCTATGATCGAGACTCCGCACTTCACCGTGATATATGACTCGAGGCAGCAGCAGCTCGGCCGATTGTATGCGACTCAAGCGGAACAAGCCTTTGAACTTGTCGCACCAGCCTTCGGAGTGTGGCCAAAGAAAACAGTTATTGTTGTCGATGACGGCACCGACCTCGCAAACGGGTCCGCAACGCCATGGCCCTACCCCACCATCATGGCTTACCCAGTGCTTCCGACCGTCAACGATTCGATCGGTGAATACGGCGACTGGGGTCTCGAACTTCTCACGCACGAGTACACTCACATACTCACTTTTGAACCGACGACCGGTTTGTTTAAATCCTTTCGCTGGATTTTCGGTTCGATCATCCGACCAAACGGTCTTTTGCCTCGTTGGTACACCGAAGGTCTCGCTGTCGAAATGGAGACACGCACATCAAAATTCGGCCGATTGCGCTCGGCAACTTTTCTCTCAATCGCACGAGCCATGGTCGAAGAAGGCACTCTTCGCGCAGAAAAAATTGATCGTATCAACGAATCGATCCCGGAATGGCCAGGCGGCAACCGCCCCTATTTGATGGGTGCACTCGTCTGGGACGAAATCACTCGCCGCGGTGGCGACAAAATCATCGGCGAACTGAATCTGGCTTACTCACGAAACATTCCGTTTCTGATTGATCGCCCGCTTAAAGCGCGTTTAGGCGTCGATTACGAAACGCTTCTCACAAGCGTTTACGATCGTGTCGAGAAACGTGCCACCGAACAAATCGAAGCGATTCGAAGCGCCGGAAGCCCACGCCAAGAAAAATTGCTGAGGGAGGGTTATTTCGCGAACGCACCGTCGATCTCTCCAGACGGTCAGAAACTCGCCTTCATCACGCGCTCCCACAACATTGCGAATTACATCGTTTTGAAGAATCGAGGCAACGAACAGACACCGTTCAACACAGTCAAAGGCGTGAAACTGGCCGAGAGTTCTGACATCAACAGAGTTGCTTGGCTCCCCAATTCAAAGAGCTTCATTTACGACTCGATCAGCCCGATTGATGTCTACTACTCTTACTCCGACCTCTGGCGCTGCGATCTTGAAATTGATGAGTCTCGGACAAATAAAGAAGACGAAACGAATTGCAAGCTCACGAGACTGACGAGAGGTTTGCGCGCGCGTGAGCCAGCCGTTTCACCCGACGCGACAAAAGTGATTTTCGTCCGCACGACTCCGGGTTCGACTGAACTTGCTTCCGCGAACATAGATGGCTCGAAAATTACAACTCTCTACCGCCCACCATTTGAGACTCGCCTCTCACTTCCGACGTTCCTCAATGCCGAGGAAGTGGTTTTCAGCGAGCGTCGCAAAGACGGCAAAGAGTACCTCAAGCTGTTGAAGATCATCACGGCGTCGGACGGTAACTTAAAGCGTGCTGGTGATGCGATCACGATCTTGCCACGCTATGCACCGGCCTACTCGCCACGCATGACGCCTGAAGGTTTGATTTTCATCTCCGAACGTAATGGCGTTTCAAACTTCTATCTCGCGCGAAGTGATTTCAACGCGGCTCGTCCCATCACGAACGTAACGACTCGGATTCTAAACGGCGACTACGATTCGACAACGAAAGAGCTCGTGTACTCGCGACTCGAATCCGCTGGCGCTTCGTTGTACGCCATGCCGCTCAGTGAAGGCCGCAAACTTCCGGTCGCGCTGCCAACCGTGGCTGCCCTGATAGACTCGACGTACCCGGAACTTCCCAAACCAATGTCTCCGGCCTCATTCGTTGCCGAGGACTATCGCCCAGGTCGCTGGCTCATCCCGCAGTACTGGTACCCTTACGGCTACTTCTTGCCCGGTGGGGTTTATGGCCAAGCACAAACAACGGCGTTCGACCCGTTAGGCCATCACTCTCTTTCACTCACGGTAGCAGGCGATACGCTCTCGAAAAAAGCGTCGATCTTCGGTTCGTACATGAACGCGCAGACTCCGGTCATCACGACACTGGCCGGCCAACATATCAACGAATACCTGTATAGTTCGGGCTTGATCCGCCAAACGACAGCTGGAAGCCTGAGCGGCTCGTTCTTCCTTCCGAAACTTTCAAACTCGTGGCGCGGCGGTCTCGGTTGGCAGTACCTGCAGACAAACTCAGGCTCAACAAGCTTGAGTCGACAGGGCCCTCGAGCAACCGTGAGTTACCGAAACGTCACGCAATCAGGTTTTGAAATTTCGCCTGAGCGAGGCGGTTCGATCAGCATCTCCCACGCGGAATACTTGAGCGGTCTTGGCAACACGGCCTACGGTCAAACCGAGATTTATGCATCGAAGTTTTTGTCGGGCGTTATCCTTCCAGAGCGTCATGCCATCGCTCTCTTCGCAAACGCGAACATCGCGCCGAATCTCAATCGAACGATCTTGGGCCGAAGCACGGTCGGCGGAAATTATCAGAACGGCTTGATCCAAGATTCGTTTGTCATGCGAGGTTACGGTCTGGCGTCTTCCTTGGTCGCAACATGATCACGCTGCGGAATACAGGTTCCCTCTCGCGTAGCATACAAGGGTTTAAACACGCGACCTTATGTCGGACTGATAGAGGACCCAGTATTTTTCCGTGTCTTTGTTCCCGTAGAAGAGCGTGAACGAAAAGTTGGTCTTTTTGCCGTCGACCATTTTG
>CAJYOV010000198.1 GCA_913776405.1 Pseudobdellovibrionaceae bacterium | reverse complement strand
GATTCGCGGTATTTCAATCGGCGCGGCGGCTACCAATCTTGGAGAAATTAACCTGAATTTTGTTAGCGTCGCGGCGCCTTGGAAGAGTCAGTGGGAAGCAATAACAGGCGAACTCTCGAGAGCTGGTTGCGTGAAGGAATCGGTTTCGGGAGTGTTCGATCCAAGCGACTATCTTTCGAGACAATTCAAACAAGCCTATGAGACAAAGTTCGGCGTGAAGTCATCGTTCTTATTGAACACTACTTCGCTTGATAATCTAAAGCTGGAGTCGGGTAAGTCTTGCGTGTTTGTGGCCGTCAATTTTGCAAAGGCTCAGTCGCAGCTGACGGCGCTAGCCAAAAAGAATCTGAAACTTACGATTTTAGGGATTGGAGACTGGAATTACTATGCACCAGAACTGAGGACGCTACTCGCAAACGCAGCGCCTCAGTGGAATGTCTCCGTTCCTACTGGCTGGACATCCGAAGTTTCTAAGCGGTCGAGCGAGTTCGCCAAAAAATATCGGTCTGAAATGAAAGAAGATGCTTCGCCAGTTGCAGCTTATACTTACGATGCAACGATCATGGCTCTCTATTCGATCTGTCAAAATAAAGAGCCACGGTTATTTGGTGCTGGCGACTTCAAAAAAATGAGCTTGCTGCTCCGCGATTATCACGGGATTGCTTCAAGCAATAATTTTCTTAGCGAAATGCAACTCGTGCGCTTCAGGGAAGTCCCGCGATGAACGATAAGTACAAACATCTCCGATTGAAAAAGCATAAAAGTGAATTCAAATACGTGCTGCTTCGTGAACGCTCGGATTTGAATGGACTCATGAATGGATCGGATGAATTTCCGATAGCCATTTTCATCAGTGCTGGCGAAGTTTCCGCGATCGTCCCAGATAACCTAACGTGCGCAGCAGAAAAAACTGAATCGGGCTGGACCTGTCTCCAAATAGTTGGCGAAATGCCGTTCGGGTCCGTTCAAGGTTTGATCTCCGAAATTTCAGGCGGCTTAGCTCAGTCGGGCTTGGGTGTTTGCGTTGTTTCGACATATCTCACGGATTGGTTCTTTATACGCTCGAAAAACCTGCGAGCAGCGGTGGTCGCGCTTGAATCAATTGGTTGGGTTGTAGATCAAACATGAAGACTCAATTTGGAGTTGATGCAATCTTTGAAGCAGCCGTGAGACGCTTAGCTTTTATCGGCATCGCGGCGCTCATCGTGATGTTCGTAGCGCAGTTTTATGTGCTATCTCTTCAGTCTCATCGTGCAGCGTGTGAAATAGTCTCCGCCCGGCTGAATCAGTTTGTTGGTCCACTTAGTCGCGAACTCGCAGTGGGCGATATAGCGGTCGCGACCTCGATGTTTGATGATTTCAAGAAGGTAGTTTCCGTAGCTGGAAGTGAATCATCGTTAGTAATGACTTTGTCGGCAGCTGAGCCACCGAGGCCCGAAGAAGTTTGCGTAGCCTCAGCGTTGGGATCGAAAGTATCCGCGCCGATTTCTTTTGCCGGCAAGAAACTCGCGGTCATTGAGGGCAAGATATTTTACTTCCCAACGATAACTTTATTCATATTCGTCATTGCAGTTCTAATCGCACTGCTTCTTGGTCTCCGCATTTGGGCCCTTGGTGTCATTCGTTTAACTCGCACGCTTGTTCTAGACCCGATAAAAGAAATATCTATGGGCAGAGTGATCCTCAGTCCGGCCGAGAAGCCTGCAGAGGTTTTATTGATTAGCAAAAACGTTGAGTCTTTAAAGCGGAGACTAATTGAGGAAGAGAAAATTTCCTCCGAGCTTGCCCATAACCAACAGTTAGGCGAGATCGCTTTACAGTTGGCCCACGATATACGCAGTCCGCTTTCTGTGTTGGCAATCCTCAGTCAGGAAGGCGTGCAATTCGATCGCGATGCTCGCGGCCTCATGATCCAAGCATCGAAACGGATCCAGAGTATATCACAGGGTCTCATGCAGAAATATCGACCGCGTGAAAGCGAGTTGGTCCCAACACGTAAAGAATCTGAGCCAGTTCTAAGGACTCTTGAAAAAATACTGAATGAAAAGCGGGCGGTGGAGCGATTTAGAAGCGCCGAATTCGATATTCAGAATTCGCCCGGTAGTGAGTTCATGCACACAAACGTAGATGAAGACGATCTGGGTCGTGTCTTCTCTAACCTGATCGATAATGCGTTTGAGTCTTACGAATCAAAGGGCCACGCGAAAAAGACTATTCTGATAACTATCTCTACCCAGAATGGAAATCTAAAAGTGTTGTTCCAAGATTCTGGTGCGGGCATTGATGAGAAAGTCCTGCCGAAACTAACCGAACGAGGTGTGAGCTTTAAAGCGAATGGCAATGGCCTCGGTTTGTATCACGCACGTAAGGTATGTGAACAAGCAGGTGGTTCGTTGCTTATCGAATCAGAGTTGGGCAAAGGAACTACCGTCGAGTTGATCCTGCCTTTAAGCGAAATGAGCTAGCAAGTTCGCAGGTGTTTCACTATGAAACGTCTCATTCTAAAACACGTAAGTGCGCACAACCATTGCATTAACTCTAGTGCATAAGGCTCGAAGGCAACGGGGAAGAAATAAACCGAAGCCGACGAAAACCGGTGACCGCGAAGGGCACCGCACGGAGACGGAAAATGCGCATCAACAAGCTTCACACAATCTGCACGATGACTCTCGCGGCGATCCTCTTCGTAGGCTTCGAAGCTTCGGCTTCAAACTGGGAAATGGAAGCGGGCGCTGGCTGCATGGACGAAGCTTGCATGTTCGGCAGCCAAACCCTCGCTCAGAACTCAGGCGTCGCTCAACTCCACAAGATCAACGTTTTCTCGATCGACGGCAAAGACCCCCGCGAAGCACAAGACCGCGCCGCTGAAGCGGTTCGCGCTCTCGCTCCGATCGGTATCGTCACAAACAACAACCCTGTTCCTACCAAGAACGGTCACTCTGCAAAGGGTCGCGCTACTTCGTTCATGGTTTCACCATGTTTCGCTTTCGTTAATCACCACGCTGCATTCGGAAAAGAAACGAATCCAGATGAAAACGCCGACCACTCAATGACGATGAAAGTTGGAGTTGGTGCTCAAGGCGGTTTTGCTTATGAACTCAAAGCAACACCTGTTCGTGCTGGAGACATGAATCGCGCAGATGCTTCGGATTGGACTTTGGTTAAGGTTGAAAAATGTCCTGGAAGAAAAACGGGTTGGATGGAAACAGCAGCGTTGGATCTCTTCAAATTTGCTGGGACTAAAGTTTCGATGGCTGGTTTTCCAGCTGATAAGAATGTCGAGCAGATCTCTTTCCAAAAAACCTGTACTCTGCAGGGTTTGAACGCGGGTACCGGTAACATCGAACACGACTGCGGTTCGCGCGCAGGTGCGTCTGGCTCGCCACTGTTCGCGATGGTTGATGGTAAGCCAGTTGTCGTAGCAATGCATGTCGGCGCTGACACGGACAAAGAAGGCGTGTTAAAGAGCTACTCTCCAGCGGACGCGAATCAAGCTGTTCCGATGAACATTCTCAAGGATAATCCTGAGGTCTTCAAACTGATCCAGGAAGACATCAAACTTTGGGGCCAGCCGAACCCAGCTTTGCAGAAGAGCGCAGCTAAAGCTCAGACGCCTTCGGTTGCCTAAAACCGTATTTAAGTCGGGCAAAGTCCAGTTGAACGCTCTATGCGATCTGCCGATATCTCTAAGGCAATGGGCAGAAGTATCGCACCTAAGAACATTATAATCGCAATTGCCATCGTCGCGGCTTCGATTAGCAGCCACGCTTCGTCCGCTCAGCAGTGGACTTATGCTCGCATTCATCGTTTCAAAGATTCTGGAGATGCTGCAATTTATTTGAATGATAGCGCGGCTAATTCAGTTAGCGTGAAAACACGCGCAGAAAATATTTCGACAGTTAAGCTCCAAGATAATTCAGCCATTTTCTGGTTCGAAAATCTCTCTTCCGGAGAAGAGCCTTCTGAAATCCGGATGGTCATGTTCGATACGAGAAAAGGCACGGAATTTAGTTTTACGTTCAACGCAAAGTCGCGATCGTTCATTCTCTCTCGCATTGAGAATGTGCCTCGAATGTGGCATCTGGACGGCTCAGGAGATTTGGACGACTACTCAGGAAGCGAAACTGAGGCCAAAATCTCTCCGAGCCTTCAGACCCGGCTGGGACCCAGCTCTCGACAGTGCGATGATTCAAAAGGCATTTCCGCGCAGGCAATCACGCTACAGACCGCGACCTCACTCGTAGACTTTAATTTGAAAGTGGACGACTCGTGCAGTGATAAACAGCGATCTGTTATTGCTAATGCCGCAAGTGCTGTGAATGACTCTCCGGATTCTGGGCCGTTTCTGGGCTGTGTAAGGAAAAATGTAGGCAGAAATTTCGCCGGGATGTTGTCCGCATTGTTGCAACGTCCGACCAACGAAAAAATGTTCTTCTGTGACTCGCGGACCAAAACTCAAGCTGACGTGAAAGCTCAAACGATAACTTTCGGTCTTGACTCCAACACACGCGATTCACTTAACAGCGTAATGTTTCACGAAGTTCTGCACCTTAGCGGCTGCAATGATAACGAAACGTCTATGCTTGAAAAATGCTGTGTCGCTCTAGAAGGGCGAGGTAAATGCACTGCAGTCGAAGCGGCCGTAAAAAATCAGGACAGGTTTTGCAAATCGAAAAGCGTAGGCGATACTCAAAGTGCCAAGTTGGCAGATAACTCAGAAGCTGCTTCTGCGCTCGGAAAAGAAGAAATTTTTTCTTCGGCGCAACGAGATTCACAGGCGTCAAAGGCGGCCAGCGCTCAACCAGCGCTGCCAAACAAAATGGCTGTATCATTAGAATCAGCAGATCAAATCAAAGCAATGAAACCCGCTCTCGCAAAATACAAAGAGTCAGCCAACGTGCTTCGCAAGCAAGTAGCGAAAACGATTGATCGGATGCCGTCATTGATTCCAACGGCGTATGCAGGCACCGGAACTCAATCCCGTTCCAAGAGTGGTGATTCGTATGTAGTCGAACCCGTTGCGTTCAATGCGAATGGACCAGTGCTTCAATTGCCAAACGGTGAACTTGCGCAAGTCTCGATTCCTTTCTCGCAGCAAAAGGGTTTCGGTGAGATGAAGGTCAGAACCGTATCGAAAGCGAGCCTCACACAGTTTAAAGCACCGAGTGGTAAAGCGTTCGGTGGTCCGGCAAGCAATGAAAGCGGTTCGTCTCAGAGTGACTCGGCGGCTCGCGCGCCATCAGGCAGCGAGGCTGTGACATACTCGGCAAAATCGAATTCCAACTCAGCTTCGGCAGAAAGCGCACCTGCTTCAGCCGGTGGTTCTGTAACGCCGACAGCAACGGCCAGCGCTGCTCCCACTTCTTCGAGAAAACCGCGGAACTTAAGCAGCGGGACATTCGCGGATTCACCAGCGCCGCAGCCAAGCTACTCCTTCAGATCTTGGGACGATGCTTGGTCAACGCTTAAGCGCTCGAAAGATCCAGTTAAAATTCTCGAGTCGTCAGCGTTTCAAAGCCAAGAATTTGATGCGAGCAAGAAACGGAAGGTTTCGTTTCAAGGTAAAGTCTACGGACCGGCTGATGCAAAACGAATTATCAATCTCGACGCTTATTGGAATCCTGAGTAATGAAGAAGAACTCAGTCTTCTTCAACGTTGCGATTAGCTTCCTTGGGTTCTACACCCTTTACACCGTCGCATTTTTCTCGATTCAGGTTGCTGGTGGATATACCACAGAGATGCGCAGACTTTTGCTGTCCACAAGCAATCAACTCAAAGTTGGGCGCGCTCTGCTAAGGCAGTCGGAAATCGAAGATCTCGATGAACGACTTGCCTTGGCGATGGAAGATAATCAATTCCACTTCTACTCCATTCGCAAAAGTGGCGTCGACGTCGCTTACGGCAACATGGCTGGCTCTGACGACGCAATTTACATCCCGTCTGGCGGCCCGGAGGCGTCGTACGATACTGAAACCTATCATTACTCGACCGTTCAAGAAGGCGAGTATCAGCTTGCGATCGGTTATAAAACATCGTGGTGGAGTTATTTTTTCCACTACTGGAAATTTTCGAGAGACGTCGTCCTCAAGGACCTCGGCATTGTGTTCTTGGGCGTTCTCGTGGTCGTTTTGTATTCGTTCCGAGACATGCGAAGCGTGATCAGGAATATAAAACGTCGCGGCGCAAAACGCGGCGATCTGAAGCTTGCGAAGTCACGGGAGACTCTAACACTCGTACGTGGCCTTGGGGGCTTCGAGTCCCAAGCGCAGGAGCTTGCGAAGCAAAAAGAATTATTTCGAACTCAAGTTTTGGGCGCACTTCGTAAAGAGCTCGAGTCTGGAAGGACGCCGCCATACGAATTCGACTGCACGTTGGTCCGCTCGGATATCAACAACTTTACCCAGATTTTTTCTTCGCCAAAGCGTGCGGAGTTCATGGAAGTGATCAACGAGTTTTTCATTGGGGTCACGCACATCGTTTCGCGATATGGTGGTTCGATTCATGAATTCGTTGGCGATGAAGTTCTCTTCTACTTTAAAGATGATGAGCATCCGAATTCATCAGCGACCGCGATTGCGGCGCTTCGCGATATCAACAAGCTCGCACTTGATATCAGTTCGCGAACCGAAGCCGAGGAGTCTGGGTACGCGTTCCGCATTAAGTCATCACTTTCTCACGGCACGCTACGATTTGGGCCGCTGGTAGATGCCTATGCGCTCGCAGGGCCGCCGCTCATCGAGTCGGTAAGAATGCTGTCGCACGTCCACGAGAAATCCGAGAACACCGTTCTATTTAATGAATCAATGACCGACGCCACTTCAGATCTCTGCCGTAGTAAGCGTCAGCAAGTTGTGATGCTGAAGGGGCTTCAAGGGGCGCGCACGTTGGTGACAGTCGAGGCCTTTACGCCTCTTTCGCTTCACTTGAGACAAGCGGACGAGCGCGGCTTCAAGATGGCGACTTACTATCGTGATGATCAAGATATCTGCCAGGTGTTGGACTATGTTTCAAAGATGCAGTCCACGCTTGATCCGAAAGAGTTGAATAAGCTCATTCTCAACTTCCGCGCTTTTAGCGTGGCCAAATCCTCAGCTGAAATCAAACGGGCCTATATCGCTTGTTTTAATCAAGTTCTTCGTAGCGCTCACGACAATGAGCCGCAGAGCTTCCTGCTGGCTTCACTGGTCTCGGCGGCGAATCACATCCTGACAGCAAAAGAGTGGTCGGGCGAGGTTCGAGAGATCCTATTCGAATGTCTCAAGCACTCGAACCGCCGTGTTGTAGCTAACGCGCTCGACGTATTTAGCTCTTTTGAGGCAGATGCCGCAGATCGAATCTTCACGGAACTCGCAAAGCTAGGCGACAACCGAATTGTCGCAAACATTCTCGTGAAAGACGGCAAACGCGATTGGAATCGCAAGGTTGCGCGGAAACTCAAAGCGATGTTGAAGGGCCCAAGCCCTTACTCAAAAGCGTCGGGTCTTTATGCGCTCGGCGAAATCGCGAAATTTGTTCGCGAGCAAGACACTGTCGCGTTCGCCGCAGATGCAGACCTTCAATCACTTTTTGAGCTAGCGACCGATCTTCACTCACACGCAAACGCAATGGTTTCGCGGCAGGCCGCGCAAGCCATAAAAAAATTCGGAGCATCCGTTCCAGAACCGACGGTTGCTCCAACCGTTGCACTTCTTCGTCGGCAAGCCTAAGCAATCTCAGTCGCAGTCTTGCAATCCGCATCCGCATGCGAGCGCAACTGATGCAGATGCTGGTAGGAAAATGCCTCCGAGTGCAGAGTCGGATCATAGGCACGGTAGCGGCTCACAATCGCATGATAGGAACTTCGATCTGCAATCCATCTTTGCACGTCGCGCTCCGTCCGGAATTACGCTCGTAAACGAACACGCCTCGGCTGCACAAGTCTTAAAAATGCAAAAAGGCAGAGCGGTCAGCCAATCCGCTTCCCGAACATTAACGCGCACGGTTGCAAAAAGGAGCCTGGCACCTTCTGACTTCCGGTTAGACGGCGAGGGCGGGGAGTGGGGCTTCGAGGACGGTGCAGATGGCTTTTAGGAGTTCGCTTTCGTCTTGGTTGACGACGCGGTCGTGGACGACGGTGCGGATGCAGGCGTCGACGACGAGTTTCTGGGAGCCGGGTTCGAGATAGGAGAGGCGGTCGACGGCATCGGCGATCGCTTGAAGTCGGCACTCGTCAGCGGTGCGGAATGTGATCGGGTAAGAGTTCTTCTCGCGAATCGCGTCGACACCAGCGTCGAAGGCGGCTTTTGCTTTTACCTGATCGTCAGTTCCTGCGTGTGCGATCGCGGACAAAACGGTTGAAACATCGTTCGTCGTTTTCGGTCCGTTCAAGCGTGGGCGCGGGTGATTTCGTTTTTTCGCCGAGAAGAATTGATGATCGAGTATGGTTAGAGCAACGTACTCGAAAAGGTCGTATCTACCGTCCGCGTGAACAAGATCACGGCAACAGAGAAGAAGTTTTCGCTGCTCTTCTTCGTCGAGCAGACGAAGCGCAGGTACGGCAAGTTCAAGAATCATCAGACGGTCACGGTGCAGAGTTTCGCCCATCTCGCGATACATCATCTGGGTATACTCAACCATCTGCGAAGCAAACGCGTCGCGAATAAACGCGGCTTGTGCAGAGCTGCCAGATTCAGATTGAAGCAGAAGTGCCAACACGCCTGCTGTCGCGCCAGTCGACGTGTTTAGTTGATCGCGAACGCTCTGCGGAATGGACTGAAGTTTTTCTTTCGCATGAGTTAAGTCATCAAGTGAAGGCATGCCGACAGTGTCTATAATTGTTTGCGCGCGTTGAGCTGCCGCTTCCGATTGAGATCTCGGCGCCGCTTGTCGAGGCGCCATGGCTGATGCCATGGAAGCCACTTGTCCAAGCGGAGCGGCAAAGTCTTCGACCGCTGACACTGTTGCAACGTCAGATGGTTCCGTAGATCTTGGTACGCTTGCTAATGTTCTATCGAACGTCGGCTTCCATCCGCCCGGCTTAAGCAGCAGAGGGGCGATTCGATTTACACGATCATTCAGATCGGGATGCGTCGCAAACAAACTGCTAAAAGAACTCACCGTTCCGAAGAACATGTGGCTTGCTTCTTCGGCGTAAGGGCTTGTCACCGACGATTGGCTCTCAAGGTGCCCGATTTTCATCAGTGCACCTCCGATGCCATTAGGGTTTCGCGTGTATTGAAGTGCGGATGCATCGGCCAGATATTCTCGTTGGCGTGAG
>CAJYOV010000197.1 GCA_913776405.1 Pseudobdellovibrionaceae bacterium | reverse complement strand
CAAGTCGGATTGCAGATGGCGAAGCAAAGAGTTCGCGAATTTTTTTTGCCTGATTGCGAACTATCAACTCAGGGCTTGAGCGGTCTTCGTCGCCATAAATATCCACAAAATCTATTCCATTGAGCTTTGCTTTACCGATTGCGATCGTCTCCTCGTCAAGCTCGAGGATGTCTTCAGGATGCGGTTTGATTTCGAGCTTAGGCAGGCTTCCAAAGAACCTTAGACTTCTTTTTTTTTCTCTCTCTTTGCTCATGCGACCACCCTCGAGTCATATAGAGCTTGCTGGAGACCGCTAACGATCTTTTGGAGTCCGGCTTGACCCCCAGCGATCTTTTGAATGTCCGCAAAGGAACCATGTTTTCGCATTGTTGATGTTTGGAAGAACTCGGCAGTCGTAGAAAGCGACTCAAATCCTGAATCTTGGTAAACTTGAATTATGTCCCGAATCAAGGCAGTCTGACCGTCATTTGAGCCTTTGAACTTCTCAGGTAGAATACGCATTGCTTTTTCTGTTCGATCAATCTTCGTGAGAAACCGCGCGCCGAAAATCATATTTGATAGCACATCATAGAGATCAACCTCCTTTAACTGGTAGCGACTCTCAAAGATGTTTTGAATGGAATTGATTTGAATACCGAGTTCAGCAGCTTCGCTTTCTAGAAATTGACGACGCGTTCTTATGTCAGCCCAAGCCCTGTTGAACTCGTCTAAATTCTTGAATTTTTGCAAAAACAATTCGGATTGAAAGAGAGTAAATTTATCGGCATCTAACGGCTTACCGTCGGGGCCGGTAAAGCTAACGCTTTCTGCGGCCATATTGATTCGACCGCGCATAAAGTCTTCGGACATTCGGTAACGAATCTGTTCAAGCCTTTCTTTGTCTTGCTCCTCAAAGATTCCAGTAGCCGGAACTTCAGTTTCGTCTTCTGCAACTGGGACAGGTCCATTTTCGTCGAGATCGACTTCGTCATCGGGAGAGTCGTACCCTTTTGCTTGTGGGTCGATTTCGATTTTTCCTTCTTCAATTACCTCTACTGGATTGTCATCCCAGTCGGGGTCGCTGAACAGTGCTGTTGAATTGTTCGCGTATTCCAGAATATAGAAACCAAGTTTTTCTTTTCGCTTATCAGGATGCGGATAAACACGAGTGCCGCGTCCAATGATTTGCTTGAACTCAACGATCGAGCCGACATTTCTAAAAATGACGACGTTCTTTACGGTGCGAACATCTACACCAGTTGTCAGAAGCTTCGATGTCGTGACTATCACAGGGTAGCGGCATTCAAGATTTTGGAAGTCTTCGAGATGTGGATACTTTCCGTTCGGATCTTTATCATTTCCAGTAATACGAACCGCGAACTCATGCTTAAACTCTAGGTTGTATTTCTCGTTGTACTTGTCGAATGCCTCTTGACAGTACTTTGCCATGTCGAGCGCGTGACGTTGATCGATGCAGAAGACGATTGTCTTACCAGTAATGTCAGTCTCCCAGAGATGTCTCAATAAATGGTAGGCAAACGCACGCGTGCGCTCTGGAATAGAAAGCTGGCGTTCAAAGTCTGGAGTTAGGTAGTCCTTTACTTCAATCTTGCGACCAGCGACATCTTTGATGTCGGTGTGCTCCGGTCTGTATCCGAGGGCATCGATGTTCGATGTCACTCGCTTGATAATATATGGGCTTAGAAACCCGTCTTCGATTCCATCCTTCAGAGAGTAATTAACAACTGGGTCTCCGAAGTAGGCATAGGTGTTGTTGTTCTCGTCTCTCTTTGGAGTTGCGGTAAGTCCGACCTGAGCGGCACTAGAGAAGTAATCGAGAAGCCGAAACCAAGAACCATCTTCCTTGGCTCCTCCACGATGAGCTTCATCGATCACAATTAAATCAAAAAAGTCTTTTGGAAATTCCGTATACCGGTCGGGTCGTCCGGTTGGCGAACCCTCGTCGTCTACGCCGACAAGCGTTTGGTAAATTCCAAAATAAACTGCTCGGCCTTGCGGAAACTTTTCGTCCGCTGGATTCATTCGATAACAAGAATCTTTATCAAACGCGTTGTTGAAGTCTTGAAACGCCTGATCTGCCAACAGATTGCGATCAACGATGAACAAAATCCGTTTTGAAATTCCAGACTTCCACAGCTTGTAGACAAGTTGAAGAGATGTAAACGTCTTACCAGTTCCAGTAGCTTGTGTTATTAGAACTCGTCGCTTACCTTTGACTATCGCTTCAACAGCTCCGTTAACTGCCATCTCTTGGTAGTACCTTGGCTTACGACGTTTACCGAGCTGAGACTCATCGTAAAAGTCATGGAGGATTGCTGAGAGCTTTTCTTTCGATGGCTTAATTCCAGAGTGCTGAAGATATAAGTCCCACAGTTCCTTTGGTGAATGGAATCGCTTTACGTTCTCTTGTTTGCCAGTCTTCAAATCGAAAAATTCTATCTCCACGCCGTTCGTTGCATATGCGAACCACAGGCCGAGCTTCTTTGCGTATTCTTTTGCTTGGGCAGCGCCCTCTAGATGATGTTCGGACTCGCGTTTCGCCTCAATAACTGCGAGGGCTTTCGATGGAGCAAATCTAAGAAGGTAATCAGCTTTCTTGGGAGTGCCACGTCTGCCAATCTTGCCGTCAAAGTGAATA
>CAJYOV010000196.1 GCA_913776405.1 Pseudobdellovibrionaceae bacterium | reverse complement strand
GAAAATTAAGCCGCGAGGCCGACTTGTTTTACGAGTGCTGCGAAGCCTTCTGGGCTCGTAACCGCGAGGTCCGCGAGGACTTTGCGATCCATTTCGATGCCTTTAGTGCTAAGCGCGTTCATGAGTTTCGAGTAAGTTGTACCGCTCAAGCGAGCCGCAGCGTTGATACGCTGGATCCAGAGAGCGCGGAACTCTCTCTTTTTAACTTTGCGGTCGCGGTAAGCGAAGACCATACCGCGATCGTTTTTCTCGCGAGCGTGGATGTAAGAACGCGAACCTGAGCTGTAATAGCCTTCTGCGCGTTTAAGAACCTTTTTGCGACGTTTGCGGGCTGTAACGCCCCGTTTTACGCGTGCCATGTGATTTTAAGACCTTTCCGATTAGACGAAGATTAGAAGTTTAACAGGCGACGCGTTTGATTCATGTTTGCGTCTGCAACGTAGTCCGTTTTGCCAGCGTGGCGCTTGCCTTTTGATTTGTGTGGGCTGAGCAAGTGGCGCATGCCGCTCTGTTTACACTTAACTTTGCCAGACTTGAGAAGCTGTAAACGCTTCTTTGCGCCTGAGTGCGTCTTTTGTTTCGACACTGAGGTTTCCTCTCTTTTGTGACGTGCTTTGCGGCACGTCTAACGCGCTTTTCGAGCGCGCGACCCACGCATATTGGACAAGCGTGAAGTCGTATCTCCGGCCAGGCGTTTCACCGACATGGTGAATGCTTTAAAGAGCCTGGGACAGAAGGTCCAATCGGAACGACAAGTTATAGAGGTCGACCCGAGGCCAAAGCAAGCTTAATTGCGAGTAACTGGCAGAAAAAACTACATTTTTAGCCCTTAGATCGTGTTTGGCAGTTTAGAAAAAGCGGCCGCGCTTGTATGACGTGGGCTCAGAACCGGATTTGGCCGGAACCAGCTATGCCCAATAGAAAGGCACATATGACACGTGTTTTCGCACTCTTGGCTCTTATCGCCGTCGGCCTAGCACCCGCTCTCGAGGCGGCTGCATCTGAAACGATCACGGAGTGTGTGGTAACAGCCGTTAAAGACGGTGGCGCGTATGAAAACGAATACGATTTCACGTTCGCTCAGTCGCCGTTCCTCGTGGTCGACCTGAATAGCCAAGCGAATGGCAAATCAGTCACCATCGGCGCCCTCAAGTACGCGCAATCTGAAGGTGTAATGATTCGCTCTGTCTACGCTTACGGCACGACAGCGATCGACATCGCGCCATCCGGCAGTGACGAGCGGTTTCACATCACATTGAAATCGCGCGAACAAACAGGAGAGTTTCAGCGACTGGTTAACGGCGCTTGGGTCGCAGTTGCGGTTCTCGACTGCAAATAAGCCAAACGAACTCGGAAGGGAACTTGAGCGCGTTCGCTCTCAACCGTCGATCTTTTTTAAGAGTGTGCGGACTTGATTGATCAAGTCTTCCTCACCGCCTTGCATGCCGACGGGCTTGAAAACCGCGATCGATTGGCCCGAGGCCCTCGCGCGACTTTGAAGATCAGGTACATGAAGGCTGCCAATCACCACAGCGACCCGCCCGCGTTTCGCCTCTGCGCGAATCGCGTTTAAGAAAAAAGCGTTTCGCTCTTTTACGAGATTTTCGTACGCATCGAGTTTGCCCTGAAGCTCTTGGTCCAACGCTTCGATGACCTGCTGGTCTTCCGTTTCTGGTCGAAGTTTCAAAAGCTCGCGGACTGTTGCAACATAGTCTTTGCGTTTTTCTGGCTCCGCCTTGAGCTGCGCGATTCTGAGTTTAAAACCCAAGAGCCCGCGTAAGTCGGAGAGCACCAACAAATGTTTTTCGATCAGGGCCTGATTGTCGCCGCACACAACACGCAACTTGTCACCGAGACGCGCTTTGAGTTTGAGGCCCACTTGAGTGATCGTCGTGTCGAGGTCTTTTTCGCTAAGTGAAGCAAGGTCTTGCACCGTCCAACCGTTGAACTTGAGTGGAGACGCGCTCGTGATTTCACCTTCGCACCCTTCGACGATGACAGTCTGAAGCTGACCTTCTTGCACCCACTCCGTTACCTGGCGATAAATCGCAATTTGGTTTGCCGACTGCGGAAGATGAAGACGCGGGTTCTTTTTCGTGTCGTCTTGCGAACCGAGATGCCACTGGGGAATCAGGATCACTTGCGCAGCCGAGAAAGATTCGACAAAACTGCCGTTGGAATCTTCGGACGTTAAAGATTTTTGAGATTCGACCTGCGCATGCTGACAGCCACCGAGAAACAACGAAAAAAGAACGACGAGAAAGATTGATTTCTGAGTCATAAGCGCCAGTCTAGTTGAAAATTTAAGTGACTCAACAATTCATTCCTTGCACGAATAAAACTGCAATGAACAAAGCGTTACTCAAATCGATGATTCAAATTGCTGCGGGCTGGATGAGTGTCGCAGCTATTTTCGCGGTTCCCTCACTCTTGACGGCCCTCACCCCGATGAGCGCCGCCCTCTGCTTCATTTGGCTCTTTGCGATCATTCTTTGGTGCGCATTTGGCGTCGTTCATGAGGCTGAGGCCATTGCTGAACTCTTAGGTGAGCCGCTTGGTACGCTCATTCTCACGCTCTCCATTGTCGTGATTGAAGTCGCTCTCGTGTCCGCCGTGATGTTAGGCGCGAGCGCTGCACCGACGATGGGTCGCGACACGATGTTCGCAGTCTTGATGATTGTCCTTAACGGTGTCGTTGGCCTTGGGCTCCTTGTTGGCGGCCTTCGACACAAAGAACAAGTCTATAACCTCCAAGGTGCGTCCGCCTATCTGTCGGTCCTCGTACCGCTAACGAGCATCGCACTCATACTTCCGAACTTCACGAAATCGACTGCGAACGGCAGCCTCACGACTCTTCAATCCGTTTCGTTCTCCATCTTTACGATCGCGCTCTACGTCGTTTTTCTTTTTATTCAAACGGGCCCGCACAAAGCGTTCTTTACGTTGCCGCCTGAGTCTCAAGCGAAAGCAGGCGACGGCGAACCCCATGGCTACGCAAAGCTCTCGCTCGGTCAACACATAGCGCTTCTTCTTTTGACCCTTCTTCCAATTGTCCTTCTATCTAAAGGGCTCGCGAAAGTTCTGGATTTCGGCATTCGCGAACTCCAAGCGCCACCGGCTTTAGGCGGTATTTTGATTGCCGCAATCGTGTTCACTCCAGAAGGTATCAGCGCCCTTCGCGCGGTCGCGAAAAACGACCTTCAACGCGCGTTGAACTTGTGCTTAGGCGCTGCAACTTCGACGGTTGGTTTGACTGTACCGGCGATTCTCGCGATCGGTCTTTTCACCGGTCAGCAGGTGGTCCTCGGCTTAGCGCCAACCGAAATGGTGCTTCTCGCAATGACCTTGCTCTTGAGCACGATTACGT
>CAJYOV010000195.1 GCA_913776405.1 Pseudobdellovibrionaceae bacterium | reverse complement strand
CGATCGCCTTGACGAAGAACGAGCGATGGATCCTTTCTGAGTGGCTCGTCGCCCTCGATCGCACAGAGACTCACGACGAAGTTCTTTATTACCATCAGTACGAAACACCCTATGCCGAAGTCGATCTGATCTTCGGCCCTCGAGATCCGTCGAAACCTTTAATCCTGATCGAAGTTAAAGCGGCTTCTCGGCTTGTCTCTCAGTCGCTCTGGGGGCGAGAGTCGATTCTCTCGCGAGCTCAGCTCGCACGCCTGGAAAAAGCCCGCTGGATGATTGAGTTAAAAGCCAAGAGACCTGTCCGGTTTCTGCTAGCGGTCGTAGATCCACCGCCGAGTAGCCGTATCCGTTACTTCGAAGCGCCATTTTGGTGAGCAGTGAAGGCATCCACGGGTTGACACGCGTCAGCTAAACCCGAACACTAAAGACGTATGCAACGTGGATGGTTTCAAAAGCTCGGCATTTTCAGTCTGACCTTGGCTTTGGCGGCCGGATCGCTTTTCGTGCCAAAGAGCGCGTTTGCGCAAGGAACGTCGACTGACACGCGTCCGCAAAACAAAACGCGCGAATTCATGTTGAGCGCGACTTACGGTGCACTTGCAGGCGCACTGGTTGGCGGCGCCTCGCTCGCTTTCTCGGATCGCCCAGGTGATAATTTAAACAAAGTCGCGCGCGGCGCTTCGCTTGGCCTCTACGCAGGTATTTTATTGGGTCTTTACGTCGTTTATGGTTCGCGCGGTGGCGGCAGCGATGATGACGGCGATTACGCTAAAGTGCACACGCCAAAATTTCTCGTAGCGCCAGTGATCGGCGAGCGTGGTCTCGAAGGCGCTGAAGCCAGCTACGCACTTCTCACGTTCTAAACGAATAGATTCTCTCGAAATGATTCAGGGATATACTTGAAGACTCGGACGTCGTCAGGTGAGCGCCCGTTAACGGACTTAGTTGCGCTGTGTAGCGGTAGAGCCTGTGCCTGGCTTGTTCTGCGCAGGGGCTGACGCCACGTTTGTCGATGTTGGCTTAGCGCCGCCGAAGTCGAAATCAAAGTTTACGTTCGTCATCGTGTCGCCGTTACCGAGGTCTTTTCGGAACGTGACGATGATACCCCAGCAATCGCCCGGTGGTTTGATCGTAGCGATCGCAGACCAAGACTTCGTTTTGAATTCTGGCGTCCACCAGCCAAGCGGTTTGAAGTCGATAGCACCTGTTAAATCGAAAAACCGTTGTTTCAAGCCGGCCGAGAAGCCGAGCGTTTCGTCGCGACCGCGATAGGCTTCGTCGCGAATTTGCGTAATTAAGAAAGTCTGTATGAAATTCATCTCAAGGAAACGGCCGCGATCGTCCATCACACGCACGCGAGACGAGGTGTTTGTTTTGTTGTGATAAGGGAAGTAGCGAAGAAGCGTGTTCGTTTCGAAGTTATCGAGACGCACGTCAAGAAGCGCGCTTACGTCAGAAAAAGGGAACTTCGGCTCAGTCTTCAAGCGTTCTTGTTCAAGATCGTAGCTGTTTGAAATTTTCAAGCTTGCGATCTGTTTGTAAATCGCTTGGTTGTCTGCGGTCCAACTTTTGCGAACAAGTCGGTTGTTGAGGTTCAGCGTACCTGTGTTTCGCAAACGAAGTCGGTCTTCGTAATCGAATTGAAGACGGCCCGTCTGGAACTCTGAATTCGAGATCGGCTGATAATCGAGGAATGTTGGAACTGAGACATCTTCACCAAGGAAGGTCGAATTGCGGGTTTGATTTACGCCGCCTGGAAGCGCCGAGATTGCGAGCTCGGGCTCGAACTCGTGACGGTAGACGGGCTTACGCTCGAAAGCCACCTTTGGCGCCACGAGATCGCCTTTGCTTGAGGCGAGTGCGTCGTTCCAGTTGTTGTAGGACGGGCGTTCAGCGGGTTCATCCGGTGTGTGATCGCCATAGATCCGTGAAAAGCGCATGCGAGTCGAAAGCCGAGCGCGAACATACTGACGGTAAGGTGATGCTTCGTAATTCGAGAATGTCTCAGGGTTCACGTTAAGCTCGTACTGCGTGTGCCTAAACTGGACGGAAGGGAGAACGTCGATGACCTTGCCGATCCGAAATGGGAGCGAAAGTTCGGGTTGGAAGTCGAAGCGTTGACCCGTGCGAATGACATCTAGGTCTGGATCGAAGACACCTGGGGTGCCCCGAGCTACGGTTTGACTGTTGCTATCCGAATCCTCGAAGACAGCGCCCACGCCGCGGTCGCGATTCGGGTCCGAATACCGAGCGCCGTTCTGAGCTTCGACCACGTCATCCCATGCGAGGCCCGCGCGTGCGAAGTTCACGTAATCGACGTTCATGTTAAAGAGAACGTTCGAGAGCGACCCGGTACGGAAGAGCGAGCGCTCGGCAAGCGAGTAACGCAGTTCGGGCCAGCGGTGGACAGCATCTCGGTTAGAGGCGATCGGATTCGACTGGAGTTGATTGATGTAATACGAGGAATCGAGGCTCGCGTGTGTGCGTTCGGTGTTCTTCGTAAGGATAAAACGGCTTTCGAGTGACGGCTCACCGCGACCGACGAGTTCGATCGGGAAGTCTTTCACGTAATCCAGATCGCTTGCGTAGTTGATCTTCATCTTCTGATTGAAGCCGTCTGGAAGATCGTAATTGTGTTGGTAGCTGAAGAAGTGACGGTTCTGATGATCGGAGAACCTTTGGCCCTCGAAGTCGCGTGCGCCAAAGACTTTGTCTTGAATCAAACCGAAATTCAGTTCGCCTTCGCTTTTAGGCGTCAAAACGTAGCGGTAGTTAACGAGACCTTTAAGGCCCCGCTTCGTGTAGTACTTCGTGCTAAGTGTCGCGTCTTGGCTTCTTGAAATCGCCCAGAAAAAGTGAAGCCCCAGTGCCGGGCCGCCGGAGCCAGCGAATTCAAGTGTCGGAACGAGGAGGCCCGTTTGGCGTTCGCTCTTGAGCGGCACAATCAGGTAGGGAAGCCAAAACGCTTTAACATCTGCGATTTTAAGCCAAGCATGTTTGACGTAAGCGTAGCCACCAATTTCGGCTTGGATCCGGCTTCCGGAGAACGTCCATGCAGTGGGGCAGGTCGTGCAGGCCGTGAAGCTTGCCGACTCGGCGTCATAAGTTTGCGGGCCGGTCTTGCGAACGACCGCGCCCTCGAAGATCACGGGACCGGATTTCACGAAGCCGTTCGTGATGATGCCCGTGTTGTCGCGATAAGAAAGTGTGGCGCTGTCGCCTTCAACGTAAGCTTGCGGCGATGAGATGACGAGATTGCCTTCGGCCACGATTGTCTGCGTCGCTTCGTTGATGATCGCGCGATCGCAGCTCATGTACTGTTGATCGTAAATGATCTGAACGCCGCCGCTTAATTCCATCGACTTTTTGACGGAGTCGCGGAACATCGATTGCGCTTGAATGATGACGTTTGAGCCCGTGCCCGTTCTCAGTCTCGTAGTTGTCGCGGCGAGCGCAGACGCTGTCGTCGTAAGAACGACAACGCAAGCGATGAGCGCTGCGAAACGAGCGCACCAGTTTGAGAAAACCGACCGTGGGTGCATGTGACCGGTAGCGTATGAAACGCGCTGCCTGAAGTCACTCATTTGCTCTCGAGAATTGGCTATTTTGTCTTCATAACGAAAACGCCGTCCCAGTCGCCAGGCGGCGGATCCTGCACGTATTCGGAGCAGCGTTCGAGATACAACTGCGAAGGTGCGTCATTTGGATCGACCTGAAGTGCACGTTGGAAGAACGCCAGTGCGTTTTCGAACTGCTGGAGATGGTAGAGCTGGTAACCTTCCTCGAAATTTTTGAGCATCAAGGACTTGTCGTGGCTGATGCGGCTTTCGCGGCCGATCTCCGAAATCAGCTCATAGATCCGAACGGGGATCTTTTTCCCCTTTACGGTCACGCGGTCGATCTCTCGGCA
>CAJYOV010000194.1 GCA_913776405.1 Pseudobdellovibrionaceae bacterium | reverse complement strand
CTGCGAACAAATCATGGCCCGCTTTCCCCAATTCTTCGTGGAAGTTGTCGGCGATCCCAGCAAAGCCGTCTTGGGCGTTGCAAGCCCAGACAACGCGACCTCAACAGATCTCGTTTTCCTCGCGACGCCGAAGGCTCTCGCGGCCGGCTTAAAATCCGCAGCCGGCGCCCTCGTCGTCGGCAAAAAGGCTCGCACTGAGGCCGAAGCACAGGCAAACGGCCGCCCTCTCCTCATCGCGACAAATGTTGAACTCGCGATGGCGAACGTCATCTCAGACTTCTTTTTGAAAACACCTTACACGAACGCATCGGTTCAAGGTGTTCACCCATCCGCGCACGTTCAATCTTCAGCTGTGTTAGGCAAGAACGTAAGAATCGGTCCCGGCGCCGTCGTCGGCGCAAATGTAAAGATCGGCGACGGCACGTACATTGGCGCAAACGCAGTCATCGAAGATTTCTCAGAAATTGGAGCTGATTCCGTCATTCACCCGCTCGCGTTCATCGGCCACTCAACTTTGATCGGCAACCGAGTCGAAATTCATCCATCGACGGTAATCGGCAAAGAAGGCTTCGGTTATGCTCACGACGAACGCTTCAACCATACGCGAATCCCGCATCAGGGCCGCGTCGTCATCGAAGACGATGTTCACATCGGCGCAAGCTGCACCATTGATCGCGGAACTTTCGGCGAGACGCGCATCGAAGCCGGCGCAAAGTTCGACAACCAAGTGCACATTGCACATAACTGCCGCGTTGGCCGAAACTCTCTCTTTACTGCAGGCAACGTGGTGGCAGGCTCAAGTCGTGTCGGCGCAAACGTTGTCGTCGGCGGCCTCTCGGCGATCACGGGCCACATCTCCGTCTGCGACAACGTTCAACTCTCTGGTTTCTCGGCAGTCACGAAGTCGATCGACAAACCCGGTCAATACGGCGGCAATCCGCTTCTCCCTCTTCAACAGCATATCAAAATGAAAGTTTCGTTGAGTCACATCACCGAAATGCGAGCGACCGTAAAAAAGATCGCCAAACATCTAGGCCTCAACCCGAACGAATCCGAGAGCTGAAACGTCTCGAACTCCGTTCAGGATTTAACCAGTTAGAAATGAAAAAAGGGATCGTATCCGATCCCTTTTTTAGCGCCTGTAGGCTCAGGCCGAGCGCACAGTCTTTTTACCCTGCGATTTAGTTCTTTTTCTTAGCCGTCGCTTTCGCGGTCTTGAGTTGCATAGGACCAAATGGCTTTGGAAGAAGAGATTTGAATTTGTGAACGGATCTTACGCCTTCAGTATCCGCGAGATAAATTTTCGTCTCCGGGTCGAAGAACTCAGCCATCACCTGAAGACAAAACGCACAAGGAAATGCCGGCTCAGCCGCATCGGTGACAACAACGATATCGCTGAACGCTGTCTCTCGCTCTGAGATCGCTTTCAAGATCGCCGTACGTTCAGCGCAGACGGTACCGCCGTAAGACGCGTTCTCGACATTACATCCGGTTATAAACTTACCGCTCTTCGTGACGAGCGCAGCACCAACCTTGAATTTCGAGTACGGCGAATAAGAGTTAAGGCGCGTCGTACGCGCTTTTTCGTAAGCTTCGGCGATCTTGGGTGCGACTTTCATAGATTGAGTGTGCTCCTAGCGCTCCCTTGACGCAACTTTTCGCTGCATCCGCATCCACACTTTGCCGATCGCTCTAAAACGCGGTACGACCGGAGCTCGAGTTCCGATCCTTTAACCACCCGGCTCAAGCACGAGCTCGCGCAACAGGAATCAAAATGCTCTCCTACGGATTCTACAAAATTCTGCACTTCCTAGGCATCTTCATGACCATCAGCTCACTCTCAGCGATGTGTATTTACGTCGCCGACGGCGGCAAAAAAGAAACGTTCCGCTCGCGCAAAATGGTTTCCGCCTTCCACGGCATCGGCCTCTTGCTCGCCCTCATCGGCGGCTTCGGACTGCTTGCACGCTTGGGTGTCATGCATGGCGCACTCCCCGGCTGGGTCATCGCAAAGCTCGTAATCTGGCTTGTCCTCGGTGGTATGCCGGCTCTCATCTGGCGCAAACCAGGCGCAGCGAAACCCTTCTGGGCTCTCGTTTTGCTCTTCGCAGTCGTAAACGCGTATTTCGCCGTCTACAAACCGTTCTAAGAACACTCTTTAGTCTCAAGCCGCACTCGGACGTCCGTTTTCAAGCAACAGATGCAGAATCAGATGCGGTTTCAGTTCAGTTGCAGTGTTGTTCAACGATCTCGACCGTAAACTAAAACTAAAACTAAAACTAAAACTGAAACTGACTCTGCCTCTGATTCTGCTGCTGAATCTGCCCAATCAAAACATCGTGTACTTGAGTAAACGGCACTCGATCGGTCCGTTCCACACTGGGAACTTGCGCTCTGACTTGAGCTTCATCGACTTCGAGAGTTCCGGTGCGCCTGAGAGAACGAAGCACTCCCAACCCAGGAACGACGTCTTCATCGTGTGCGCGAGATCCGCATACAAATCTGTGAGTTCGTAAGGGTTGCCCATGCGCTCGCCGTACGGCGGATCGACAACCATAATGCCTTTTTCTGGAGGCGTCGGCAGCGTCTCGACGGGCGCTCGTTGAAGCTCAACCAATTCAGAGACTCCTGCTTGGATCGCGTTTTGGCGCGCGACCTTTAGCGCTTCTTTGTCGATGTCGTAGCCGTAGAATTTGAACGGCAACTCTTCGAGTTCTTCCGAAATGGCTGCATCCACTTCCGCTTCGTATTCATCGCGCTGGAAACCGTTCAAGCGCTGAAACGCAAAACCTTTGCGCATCGTGCCCGGTGCAACATTCAGAGCCATGAGCGCCGCTTCGATCAAGAACGTGCCCGAACCACACATCGGGTCCACAACGGGCGATTTGCGATCCCACCCAGTCATGAGCAAGATGCCTGCGGCCAAGTGTTCTTTCACGTGAGCATCGGTCATCCCAACGCGGTAACCGCGCTTAAAGAGCGCTTCACCTGAGGTGTCGATCGCAACCGAGAACTGGTTCTTGTTACATCGAACGATCAAACTCAAATCCGGATTTTTGCTATCGACATCAGGCCGAATCTCAAACTTGTCGCGAAACTGATCGACAATCGCGTCTTTCACTTTCATCGAAACGAAACGTTGATCGGCAAAGACGCCCGAATCCCGCACCATCGAATCGACAGCTAGCGTTCCGTTCGGTGGAATGTATTTCGTGAAGTCGTGCTTCTGAATGTTGTGGTAGAGATCTTCGTTCTTATAGGCAGGGAAATCGAGGATCGGTAAGATGATCCGTGTCGCCGTGCGCGAGCGCAAGTTCGCGCGGTAGCAATGCGCCCAGGGCCCTTCGAAGTAAACGCCGCTAATGCCGCGCTCAAGCTTCTGCAAACCCATGTCTTTTAATTCTTGTTCGAGGACGTCTACGAGACCCTTAGACGTCATTGCGAAAAACTTCGCCATGATGACCTACCCTTCCAGGTGTTAAGAGCTCACGCTTCCATCGCATCGCGAGCCCGATTGTTGAATTCGCTTCAGCTCCGTCTTCGCTGAAATCTACGCGTGCGCAGCTTTCTTGAATCAGAGCCTTTTAGTCAAAAAGACTTACGTCTCTTTGTAGTTTGGTCCGCCGCCGCCTTCGGGCGTCGTCCAGTCGATGTTGTCGAATGGGCACTTTATATCGCAAGTTTTGCAGTGAATGCAGTTCGTATAGTTAACCTGCAAACGTTTCTTACCTTGAATCTCTTCATCCGGGACCATCTCGTAGACCGCCGCTGGGCAGAAGTGATTGCAAGGTGACTGATACTTCTCGTAACAGACGTCCCGGCAAACGCTCGTATTCGCTACCAAAAGGTGGCTTGGCGAGTGTTCGTCATGCATCGTGCCCGTCAGGTACACGCTCGAAAGCTTATCGAAGAACAAGACGCCATCTGGCTTCGGAAGCTGGTTCTCTTCCTGATCCCATGGACGTGGGCCCCATGTATCCAAAACTGATTCAGTCGTCTCGTAGTCTTTGTGCTCGATCTTCATGTTATCGAACAGGCCACGGCCACCCGTGATCTCTTGGAGACCAATGAGCGGCATTGAAGCGTACATCCCCTTCGAGAGCGTTTGGTGGAAGTTCCGAGTCTTCCAAAGATCTGTTTTGATGTACGAGTTGTTCACTCGCTCTTCGTAGGCTTTCAAAACCGTCGCCGAAGAATCCTGCGCGAGAATCGAATCGAACGCAGTCTCGGCCGCAAGCATGCCTGACTTCATCGCCATGTGAATGCCCTTTAGCTTCTTCACATCAACCATGCTGGCTGTATCACCAACGACCATCATGCCGTCGTGGTAAAGCTTCGGCATCGAGTACCAGCCGCCAGCAGGCAGCGTCTTCCCGCCGTAAGCGAGAACCTTGCCACCTTTAATCATGTTCATGACGAACGGGTGCGCCTTTAATTGTTGAAGCATTCTGTGTGGATCGAAGAGCGGGTCCGTCGTATCGAGATAACCGACGACGCCGATCGAAATCTGATCGTTCGGAAGCGTGTAGATCCAAGTTCCGCCGACACCCTTCACGAGTGGGAAGCCCAACGTGTGAATCACTTGGCCCGGAACAATCGTACCCGGCGCGCATTGAATGATCTCTTTCACACCCAGCTCGTAAACATCTGGGTTCTTGCCTTCCATCAGGCCGAGTTCCGACGCGACTTTTTGAAAGAGCGATCCACGCGTTCCTTCGGCGAAGATCGTGATCTTCGATTTCAAGAGCATGCCCGGCTCGAAGTTCGATTTACGCGAGCCGTCTTTATCGATGCCTTTGTCACCCGTGCGAACGCCAACAACTTTCTTGCCGTTCGGACCGTCTTCATACAGACATTCAACCGCCGCGAAGCCAGGGAAGATATTGATCCCCTTCGCTTCACACTGTTGACCCAACCAGCGATTCAGCTTCGAGATCGAGATGATGAAGTTGCCTTCGTTTTGAAACGGCGGCGGCGTTACCGGAAGTTTGAAAGAAGATTTTTTACCGAGATGATAGACGGCTTCGTAAGTCACCTCTGCTTCAATCGGACAGCCCTGATCCATGAAATCAGGAACGAGCTCACGAAGTGCAACCGGATTCAACACAGCACCCGACATCGAGTGCGCACCAACTTCTGAAGCTTTCTCCAAGACGACGATCATTTGCTCTGGAATCGGATTTCCAGTTTTCTGACCCGAAGCGATTGCTTCGTTGTGCGCGTTGATCGAATTCTGAAGATGAAGCGCCGCCGAGAGACCGGCCGAGCCACCGCCGACGATCAAGACGTCGACATCCATTGTTTCACGTTGAATTTCTGGCTGCATTTCAGGCTGATTTTCCATCTGGGGGCCTCCGAATCTCGAAGCAAAAGCGATGTCGCTTTCACCTGCGGCCACCCTAGCGAACGAGCCTTCAAATGACAATAAAATGAGAAACGAAACTAGAGCCTTTGATCACACGCCGAACCGTTTGCTTAGTCTTGAGTTGCATCGCCGTTCGTCACGCCAGACGCCGGCGTTGGGCGTGGCTGATCCGGGTACCGTGCCGATAACGGCAAAGTTTGTTGAACCGTCAAAGGCTGCTCATCGCCACCACCCGGGTACCGACGAGTTACCTTTTTCGCTGGCGTCGCATCTTCGTCTTCACCCTGAGCAAACGCCGTCGAATTTAGAACCGACGCCAAAACGACCGCAACGAGAGCGCCGAGAATTAAAGCTAACTTCATATTTAAATTCGACATGCCATCTCCTTCGACAGTCTTGATCAGAGAACTCGAGCCAGCCCTAAAAGAGCCGTCTGTGACTCGCCATCGGAATCTGCGCCCGAACTGCCTGAAGGCGATCTTGCTTGA
>CAJYOV010000193.1 GCA_913776405.1 Pseudobdellovibrionaceae bacterium | reverse complement strand
CTTTCTTGCGACGATGCGCTTACTTCCGATGATGCCGTTCTTCATCACGAATCTTCTCCTGGGCCTAACGAAGATGCCTCTCAGACGATTTTGGTGGGTCAGCCAACTCGCTTCGCTGCCGACAATCGCACTTCACGCGAACGCTGGCACTGCGCTCGCTAGCTTGTCAAAATTGAGCGACTTCTGGAGCTTGCGGGTTTTTTTCTCGCTGCTATTTCTCGCTCTGTTCCCGCTTATGGCACGGGTCATTGTCGCGGCAATTCGGTCAAAGAAAGCTTCGCGGACCGATTTTTAAACGCGCTTGAGTTTGCTTTTGAATTTGTTCGTAAATGTCGCGAGCGTCTCGTGATACTCGGGAATTCGAAGCAGGTGCGCCGCAAGCATGTACACAGACGCGCCCGCAAAAACCATGATCGCGAGAGCGAGCGCTCGCATGTAAAACCGTGCGCCTAAAAACGACGAAAGCATCGGGTGCAGTAACAACACTGATGCCATCGCGAGACCGCAGACCAAAAATTTACCGACGCTGAAACTCAAGTCTCTCATGCGAAGTGTGCCGACCCAACGTTTGTAGGCTGTGATCAGCATCAACAGATTCACAGTTGCCGAGCAAAGCGATGCGGCAGCAAGGCCATTCAGACCAAACGCATTCGTCAACGCGTAAGCAAAGAAAACATGCGTGCAAAGAGCGACGCCACCCGCAAGCGCTGGGAACCATGTATTTTGAATCGCGTAAAAACCTTGCGCAAGAATGCGCACGCTGGCTGCGACAACAACCGTAAACGCGTAGACTTGAATCACCTGCGCTGTCGCCATCGCGTCAGCATACTTAAACTCTTTTCCAAGGAAGAGAACGCTCACGATTGGCCGCGCCAGGAAAAACATGCCGATCGCCGCAGGGATCGCGATGAAGAGAATCAATCGAATATAATGATTGAGTGTCTCAGACATCGCCTCTTTGTTGTCGTCTGACCAATACTTGGCAAGCGACGGAAGAAGCGCAGAACTCACGGACACAACGATCATCGAGAGCGGAAGTTCCAAAATTCGATCTGCGAAGTACAGATAGGACTGAGCACCGCTCTGAAGTTTTGAAGTGAAGTGCATATTCACGATGGTCGTGAGTTGCATGAGACTCAAGCCAAAAATACCTGGAAGGATCGCTTTCAAAACGCGGCCAACTTCTGGAGTCGCGATTTTCAAAGTCGGTCGCGGGAAATAACCCAAGCGCCAAACGCCAGGGATCAGCACACCCATTTGCAGCACACCACCGAGGATCACCGACCACGCAAGCACTTCTTCGGGCGCAGCCAGACTCGGTGAAATAACCGCTGCCGAAATCATCGCGATGTTGAAGAAGCACGGGGCAAGCGCCGGCATCACGAACTTTTTGAAGCTATTCAAGATCGCCATCAAGAATGCGTAAATCGAAATGAGAACGAGAAAGCCGAACATGATGCGCGCCAAGCGAACCGTCAGCTCAAACTTTCCCGGTACTGAAAGGTACGCCTCACCACTCAAGAGAAAGCGCAGAATCTCGTCCATAAAGAGAATGGAAATCAGCGACAGCGTAATCGAAACCGAAAGCAGAATAGAAAAGACGCCCGCGACCAAACTTTTGGCCCGCTCGTGAGCATCCGATGCGTCACGGCTCCCCTTGCCTGAGAGGATTTCGACGAAGATCGGAATGAAGCTTATCGAAAGAGACCCTTCACCTAACAAACGCCGGAAGAGGTTGGGGAGTCGGAAGGCGTAAATGAAGGCGTCTCTCAAGTCATTTGGGAAATAACGAGCCGTCATCATGTCTCGGACGAGGCCGAGACAGCGGCTCAAGAATGTGCCGAACGCGAAAATGGCAGCCGACAGGGTAACGGAACCACGTTCATCGAGGGCCGAGGCCGCCGACCCGGCTGAGAGGCTGACTGCACCGTCACCGCCAATAGGTTTGATTTGAGGCGGCTCCGAATCCAAAATCTCTACTCCCCGGCGGCTCGAAACTTTTGCTCTTGCGTCGATGATTGGGGCCGTGTTAACCCTTCGTCTTCACTCGAATTCTGAACTGGAAGGATCGCCCTTGGCAACTCATAAGTCCGCTGAAAAACGCGCTCGTCAGGCTGTAAAACGCAACGCTCGTAACACTGCTTCTGTTGGTGCAGTTCGCACTCTTGAGCGTAAACTCCGCGCAGCTATCACTTCGAACGACAAAGCAGCAGCTACTGCTCTCATGAAAGACTACATGAGCAAAATGGCTAAAGCCGGCACAAAAGGCGTTGTTCACGCTAAAACTGCTGCTCGCAAAATCGGTCGCCTCGCAACTTCAGTTGCAGGCATCGGCGCAACGAAGTAATCGCTTTTCAGAATTCGAGCGAGCACCCTCACGGGCGCTCAAACAAAAAAACCGAAGCCTCACCGCTTCGGTTTTTTTATTTCGAACTCCCGAACACGCCGCCAGCTGCAAAGCAGCCGACTAACGTCTCGGCGTAGCACGCCGCCAGCTGCAAAGCAGCCGATTAACGTATCGGCGTAGCACGCCGTCGGCTGCGGAGCAGCCGATTAACGTATCAGTACCCGTCGTCGGATTCGACTTCGGCTTCTTCTTGGGTCTTTGAGGAGACGTAGGTACGGATGGCGCGGCGCTGATGGAGACCGAGATCGCTGAACTGGCAGCCGTACATGTAGCTACGATTGGGGCCTTCGGTTTCGCGGAGGATAACGCCGCGGACGATGATCGATGAGCCGCCGGGAATCACAATCGTGAACATGACTTTCTCTTGGGGTGTAAACTGCGTTTCGCTCACGAAGCGGATTCCGCCTTCGCCAATTTCCACCGCTTGAAC
>CAJYOV010000192.1 GCA_913776405.1 Pseudobdellovibrionaceae bacterium | reverse complement strand
CAAAAGCGATCCAGTCTAAAATCCAGGTTTCTCTCGACGACTCGACGATTTCAGGCAGCGTGAACGAGGCCCTCTTGTTCCGCGATGCAGGTGTTGCGGGTGTCCGCCACGTGATCACAATCGGCCTTGGTGATCCGAAGACAATGACCCACGAAACTCTTCGTCAAGCCGCAGCCACGGCTGTGAATCACGCTCGTTCTGCGAAGGCGCGCACCCTCGCACTCGCGATGGACACGCTCCCGCACAATTCGCTCGACGCAGATCTCACGGTTCAGGCGCTAACCGAAGGTGCGCATCTTGCCGATTACTCGTTCAACGAATTCAAAGAGTCTGCGAAAGACGCGAAGCAAGTTGAAACGACTTACATCGTCAGCACGGCAAAAGCGAAGGGCCACGAGCGCGGTCTTGAGATCGGCAACACGCTCGCTTCTTGCGTGAACTTCTCACGTTGGTTAGGCGATCGCCCAGGCAACAAGATGACTCCGACAATTATGGCTGAAGAAACTTTGAAAGCCGCAAAAGGCACGAAGTTGAAAGTCACTGTCTGGGATAAGTCGCGCATTAAGAGCGAGAAAATGGGCTCGTTCTTGAGCGTTTCGAACGGCTCCTCGCAAGAACCGCGATTCATCATTATGGAATATAACGGCGCACCAAGCTCGAAGAAGCCGATCGCGCTCGTTGGCAAAGGTCTTACGTTCGACTGCGGCGGTATCAGCATTAAGCCCGCTGCCGGAATGGAAGAGATGAAGTACGACATGTGCGGCGGGGCTGCGGTTATCGGCGCTATGCTCGCAATCGCTCAGTTGAAACTGAAAGTAAATGTCATCGGTCTCGTTCCTGCGACTGAGAACTTGGCTGGCCCAGCGGCCACAAAGCCAGGTGACATCGTGACGGCTCGTAACGGTAAAACGATCGAAGTGAATAACACCGACGCCGAAGGCCGCTTGATCCTCGCGGACGCTCTCGTGTACGCGTGCGAACAAAACCCTTCGATGATTCTCGATACCGCAACTCTCACGGGCGCGATGGTCGTAGCTCTTGGCAACACGCACACAGGTTACTTCACACGCGACAACGATCTTTCAGAACAAATCGAAGAAGCTGCCGAGGCTTCTGGCGAATGGCTGTGGAGAATGCCGCTCACGGATTACCACGTGAAGGATATGAAAGGCACTTACGCAGATCTCTCGAACATCTCATCAGGCAAAGGTGCTGGTTCAGCGACTGCGGCAGCCTTCCTCGAACAGTTCGTCTCGAAAGATATTCCTTGGGCGCATTTCGATATCGCGGGCACGGGCTGGCATGTCGGCAATCGTCTTCCGTACTGCCCTGCTAAAGGCGCATCCGGCGTGATGGTTCGCACATTCGTTCAAATGGCGATGAATAACGGTTAATTCACGTAAGGGATTTTATGAAACTCAACGACGCGTTCGGATTCTTATCACCCGGAATGAAGAAAAAAGCTGAAGAACTCGCTCTCACGGCGGTCGGCGGCTTGATGATTCCACTCGTTGGTATCGTTACTCCCCGCGTGGTTGAGCTTTCCGAAACGCGTACGGTTTTAAAAATCCCTTTGAATTTTCTCACGCGGAATCATTTGCGCGTGATGTACTTCGGCGCCATCAACATTGGCGCCGAACTTTCGATTGCGATGCTTGCCTTCAAGTTCACTCGTGAAAGCGAACATCGCATCGACTTTCTGTTCCGCGATTTCAAAGCGACTTTCTTAAAGCGCGCCGAAGGCGACGTGCATTTCATTTGCGACGAAAACGCTGAAGTCCTCGCACAGCTGCGCGAATCTGAAACCACCGATGAACGCCTAAACCGCACGTACAAAGCCTACGCGGTTGTCCCCAGCATTGACCCGAACGCCCGGATCGCAGAATTCGAGCTCACTCTCTCGACAAAGCGTCGCCCGAAAAAGCCGAAGCACGACTCGTCCGCTGAGCCACAAGGCACCGTCTAACCTCTCGACAGCGACGACGTTCGGCGGCTCTCGCTCAAATCATTTTGATGTTTTCTTGAAACTCGAGCTGTCAGATCGACTGTGATCAATAAGACACTCTCCGTGGTCAGGCCTGTTTCGGCATCAGAAATGCTTACTGTGGGCGTATGCGATTTTCCCGTACGTTTGCCGCAGCCACATTCGCCTTCTCACTTTTTTCGTCGTTAACGGCGACAGCCGTTATTCGGGGAACACGCGCGCCTGTTGAGTCAACGAAGGCGACCGTCTTTATTCTCAATGAACAGACAAACAATATCTGCACAGGTACGGTCATTCACCCACGTTTGATCTTAACCGCTGGCCACTGCGTTCTTGGCAAAGAGATGAACGCCTTCTCGTTCGCGAACTCCGCTTCGGTTCCGGATTCAGGGCGCCGTCTTAAGATTCAAAAAGCGGAAGCACGAACTGGCTATTGCCGAGATATCAAGGGCGTTCAAGCAGCTGGAAAAAGCGGCGCTGACATCGCCTACTTCCTTTTTGCCGATCGTATCTTACCTGCACTTGGGCTCACGCAGACCGATTTGCCGGATGTCGCTTCGACTCGCGAGTCGCTCATGTCGGCGGTCGCTCACGCGCGTGATTTCGAGTTGATCGGTTATGGACTCAGCTCAAAAAGCAATATGAGTTCCGCGCCCGCGAAACTCCGTTATTCCCTGACCGCAACTCTTGAAGACGATGGCACCTTGATCCGCGCAAAAGGCGTAACCTCTGGGCAGTCTTCTTGTTTCGGCGATAGCGGTGGGCCGCTCTTTGCGATCGACGGTGCGTCTCGAAAAACATTGGTCGGTGTTTTGACTGCGATTAAGGCTGGCGGCGCACTCGCAGCCAAGCACTCAGCTGAGCAAACAGAAAATTACAACAAAGCGAAAGAGAAGCTTCTTAAGAAGGGCATCAGCCCTGAGAGCTTGATCACTTACGATGCAAATGGATGCAAATCAGATCCGCTTGCGGCGAAGAGTGCGCTTTCGCCAAGCGATCTTCTACAAGTCTGCGGCGATAAGGATACGTCGCAGATTGCAGCTTCTGTTTATCCGCACCTCTGCTGGATTCAAGCTCAGACTCATCTCATTCTCGATCCAAATTTGAAATGTACTGGAGACGCCCCATGAGACTTTTGAAACTCTCAGTCACGACTGCACTTCTGACGCTCGCTGCGTTGCCGGCTTTGGCGCAAAATTCCGGCATCAAGAAAAAGGTGATCTGTACCGCGACGATCAATTCGAGCGAAGAGAAAGAGTCGTTCCAGCGCTACCTTCACCCGGATTACTTCGAGTTCGTTGAACTCGTCAAAGGCAAATCAGACACAGGATTCCTCGCGCGCACGTGCAAAGAAAACAAAGTGAAGTGTGACGTTGTTCTTGTCTCTGGCCACTTCGGCGGCGGCTTCACTGACAACAAGTCATTCTTCCTTTCTGATTCGGACATGGAAAAGCTCTCTTGCAGCTCATGCCCGAGTGTCTTGAATGACGCCACGATGGTTTACCTTTTCGGCTGCAACACGCTCGCCTCGAAACAGAAATCGAGCCGAACTCCAGAAGAATACGCTCGCGTTCTTCGCGACGAAGTCGGTCTCGATTCTGCTGATGCTCTTGCAACAGCGGCCGTTCGTTACTCGCCAATCGGCGACTCATTCAACGATCGCCTTCGTCGTATTTTCAACGGTTCGGCATTCATCGGTGGCTTCGGCGATAAAGCTCCGCTCGGAAACCAAGTCGAAGAAAAACTCGGCGCTTACTTCCGCGCTCTCGTTCCAGGTTTGCAACCTGGCGCGATGCTCGACGACTCTCAGCGCCGCATGATCTCTGAGGCTTATTACAAAGAGATCGAAACAATCGCAGAGGGCAAAATCAACGGCCGTAACCAGGAAATTTACAAATCGGGTAAGAGCCTGCAGCCGCTCTTTGCTGAAAAGATCACGGGTCACTACACAGACGTGGCCGGCATCGCTTCGGGCTCACAAGACGATTACATTGCTAAGCAGTATTGCTCGTTCTACGAATCGAGCTCGGCAAAACTTCGCGCGATCGAAGCGATTGTTCAAACGAATGACCGTAGCGGCGTGATTCAAATGCTTCCGTATCTTCTGGAAATGGCCGGTCGTGGCCAGCGCGCAAAAGGCGAACAAAAAGCTCTCCTTCAGCGTTTGTCGACAAGCACAACTCTTCGCGATGTCGTCGTCGGTCAAAACGGCGTTCTCACTCAGCTCGCAAACGCGCCGCTTGAATTGCTGAAGACCGTCGACTTGGCTGAAAACTTAGGTTGGCTCACGTCGACTGAATCAGATGCTTACTACCGTCAAGCCGCTGTCTTCGTCTGGAACCACACGGATGGTTTAGTGAAAAACAAAGACTTGATGAAGCGCATTCAAAACGAATTCATGTCTGTTCAAGCAAGCGAACTCGCACCGACCGCGTTTGAAGGCAAAGCGATCTGGGAGACGATCCAGAAGCTTCACAAAGGCGATCCAATGTGGACAGAAGTCGCTCGCGCAAACATCGATCGTACGGTGAAGTACTACGTTCGTAAGTTCCGCGTAGCTGAGGGCGAAATCCGTGATTACCCGCTTCTCTCACGCGATGGTGTGAATGCTCGCCGCAAGAAGATGAAAGACGCGGGCAAAGAGCTTAACGACTTCTGCCAGATGGCGAAGGGCGTGCAACCGATCAATGCTGAACTTCCAACGCTTCTTGGTCACCGTGCGCAAGACTTCCAGACGCTTGATGCTGGAAAGTGTTTGAACTTGCTCCGCTAAGAAACCACGGCTCGCTCGCATGTGACGCGGGCGGTTGCATAACCGAATCACGTACCTTCCAAGAAGGCTTTCATCTTTTCGATGAAGGCCTTTTCTTTTTCGAGGTCGATTTCTTCTTCGCGGTAGGCGATGGCTGCGCGTTCGCGGCGTTTGTCGTCGGGTTCGGAGAGTTGTCGTGGTGTCAGGTGCGTATGCAGAGCTTGAGCGATGTTGCAGTGGGTTTCGTAGTTGATGCGGTATGAACCGGTGACAGCGATCAGGGCGTCGCCGACACGGCAGACGTCGCGCCAGTATTTCATACGAAGATCTTCAGAGAGATCGTTCATTCCGAAGACGACCGGATCTGCGAACGTCACGCAGTGGCCCGGGACAAGTCTACGGTTCGCGATGACGACCCAGCAGGTTTCTAACTTACAAATAACGTAAGGGTTTTTTCCGGCTCTAGCTTCGTCGACGCGGTCGTGGATGGCTGTTCGTTCCATCCAACGATCATTACTGACAACTTGAGAGATCGACAACACCGAGGCGTGTCGCTGTTCGTCTTTGAATAAGTTGTGCCGTTTGTTTCATTGAGTAGGTCGCGATCCCGAGATCACCGCCGGCTTGGAAGTAGTTCCATCCGTTTGAATCTGTTGACGTCACGAGAAGATCGTAAGTGGCGCCCGATCCACTCGACGGGTTTCTCGCGAGGATGGTGACCGATGCAAGCGAGCGGTCTTGAGTTTCAATCGTAGCTACGACAAATGCGACTGACCTCCAGCCCGGCGGCATCGCTTGATTCGTCGTTTCGAGAATGCATTTAAGACTCGGGCTCTTGGAAGAAATCGAAATATTCAGGAGAGGGAGAGCGGCCCAAGCGACGACAGGTATGAAGATAAAAACAGCTGCCAGTCGCTTCACGAACTCACTCCCCTCGCCTCTAGTCCCCTAAGAGTGGGAAAGGCTTCCCACAAAGGCGGAGTAAGGGGTAGTTGCTCTCTTATTCTGAAATCTTTTTCGCGCTCGATGGCAGGCGATCCGCCCGTGGCCATGCAAGAACTAGCGGTTTTGAGCGAATAGCACGAACAGCCTGAGAGTCGAAATACACTGTCCGGCCCGATTCGGCGTCATTGAAGAGTTGGATTGAAGCCAACTGCCAACGTGTCGGCCACTGCCCGTCGATGTTCGTGAACTTGAACGCTAGGCCTTCACTCTCAGAAAATGAGAGTTCCATATCGCTTGGTTTTTCACCCAAGATCTTGAAGACCGGAATCCAGACGGGCTCGATTTTCGTGATGTCGTCACCTGTACGGCAAGGCCCCTCGATTTCCATCGTCGGCTTTTCGCCTGCGGTAGCAACGCCATCGGCCTCAAAGCGCACTCGCATTTTGTTGTAGTAGTCGCACGCAAGCTGTCGATTTCCCTGAGAATCTCGAGTAACGAAATGCCCAAACTGAAGCCCCATTTCACCGGGCTCGAGAAGCACTTTGGCTTCGGCCAGAAGGCGGTTCCGAGTGCCGGTGAGAAGCTCAGAGCCCTCAAGTTTCGTGTCATCGAGATCTCGATGAACGGCGGCTGGGTTACGAACATTGGACGTGAAACTCGTGCTAGTTAGGTAGATCGCGCCTTTCCAAGAAGTTCGACCGGCCACGGCACCTGCCGTAACCGCCAAACAAAAGACCGCGAATGCACCCATGAGCTGTCGCTGCATAAAGACCCCCACCCTCTTATCGGACCCCGCACAAAGGTCTAGATAGGCCAAAGGTCTAGTTTGGAGGGTACCGTGCACCTATTTGCCACGCGGCGCGTTGCAAATAGGTGCACGGTACCGCCGGGTTAGGCGCGGTTGAAGCCTACGTATTTGACGCCCATTTCTTTGGCTTCACGGCCGATGGCGAGAACACCGAGGCGGGCGATCCAGCCGTAGACGTTCTCCATTGGGCAGCCTTCCACGTCGACTTTGAGGTCGGACACACAAAGGCGTTTATAGACAGCGCCCGGGCTGTTCAAGCTTTCAGTTGGACCCTTGGACGCATGCGTACGCAAGAAGCCGCCTACCAGTTGGCAACCAACCAAGTAAATTGCGGGCTCCGCCGAGACACCGTCACTTTTAACGATCGACGGGACACCCTCTTGAATAATGACTTCTTCAACGCCGCGGCCGCCCTTTGCGGCTTTCATCTTTGTTCGTGTCTTGTTGTTCAGCGCACGCACTTCATCACCCGATCCGATTCGCATGACCGCGAGACCATAGGTGCCGGCATTGTTTTTTACAAACACGAAGGGCTCTTCTTTGATGCCGCGTTTGTCGTACTCGGTTTTCAAGCGCGCGATCATCGCATCGACTCTGAGAGCGAGCGCTTCTTTGCTCGCTTGATCGGCCATATCGAAGTGCTCGAACAATTCGGTTTCGACCGTGAGTTCCCACGGATCGAGCTTCGCGACCTTTGCGAACTCTGTCGCAAGCTCGTTGTAGTGTTTGAAGAACGTCGACTTCTTCCGCTGATACCAACCGAGTTCACGTGGTGGATTGAGGACCGTCTTAAGCTCGCCCCATTCCGCATACGCTTCTGAGAAATCGTTGTTTGAAATAACGAGATCTGGCTCAAAGCCTTCGACAACAATTTTACCGTCGCGAATGACGGCCGCATAAGCAGTGACTTCACCCATCGAAGCCGACTGCATCTGCATCACGTCGCCCGATTGCATGCGTGGGAAGGCGATACGGACTTCGAGACCTGCATCTTCGATCAGTTTCTTTAATGCAGCGACGTTGTTCCAATAGTAGGCATTGGATGTGTGTTCTTCGGTCAGAACAAGAACGCGTTTCAAGCTTGAGCCATAGTGACGATCCAAGTAGGCCTTCACAACTTCGCCGCCGGCCTCTCGATCGGTCGGGCAAATGTTGTTGAAACCAGCTGGATAAATGTTGGCATCAACGGCCGTCACTTTGTGACCGAAGTCGCGAATGTCGTAGCTTGAGTAAAAAGGCACGTCGACCGTTTGCCGCACGCTCTTGAACCACGCTTCGATCTGATCCATGTTTTCGCAGATACGCTGGTGGGCAGTCTCTTTTACGAACGTCGACATCGCTACAGACATTTCAAACACTCACTGTTCTCGCTAACCTACGGACTAATTCCGCGGCTCCGGCTACTGACGCTGGCAATAAGAAGAAATTGAGGCCAGGAATTAAAAAGACAAGTCCCAACGCTGCGCCGAGACCGATAAATGCCGGAAAATTCGCACGAAAGAACGAGATTCGCTGCTCCCAGCTCCACTGAAGCGCTTCAAAGGCATAATCCGTCACGTCGTAACCGATCAGGATCATGAATCCAAAGCCAGTGAACAACCCGACCCCCGGAATGAAAGACAGGAGCGTGAGGATCAAGCCCAACACCGCAAACGCGAATGCTTTCACAATCGAGATTCGAAAGAGCCGAGCGTTGATTTGCAGCCACGGAAAAAGTTTGAACTTCTCTGGCTCCAGCGCGCCTCGAACAACCAAGACTTTCTCAGACAAGAGCCCGTAAAACGGCGCAACAAGGACACGTGTCAGCACAACTAAGAGATAAAGAAGCGAAACCGCGAGAGCTGGCCAGATCAAGACCGGTAACACCCAGGATAAGCCCACCGCCCAATCCGACGTGGGCTTAATTTTAAGAAGCGACACGAGCCATGCGGTGAAGGGCGCAACCAAACTCGTGATAAACGGCAGGCCGAGAGCAAGTCCGACCATGAAAACGAGCAACGTAAGAATAAAGGGGATGATTGCAAGCCTACGCACGCGGTGGGATTCGAGAATGAGCGTAAGCCCAATCAATGGCGTCGAGAACCCGAGGGAAAACTTGCGCGCGAAACCAATCATAAGTTCGGGTCTTCCGGCGACGGTGGCGTGACCCGAATCGCAGGTACTGATTCTTCAAGTGGAGTCGGCTCCGGAGCCGGAACTTGAGCATTCGATGGCGGCGCTTTCCGACTACTTTTGATAAAGGCTTGCTCGAGCGATTGATCGTCGACCGACTCGACACGAAGAGCCGCGCGATTCTTCACGCGCAGGCGCGATTCATCCGTCAAACCCTCGCCAGCCGGTCGTTCTAACAAGAAGTTTTGAATCTTGCGGTTAACTTGATCGAGTGCTTTTTGAACTTTCGCCGATTGCGCTGACGTTGTCGCTTGTGGCAGCGCACGCGCTCGAAGCTCCGTCATCAAATCGAGAATCAAGCCGACTCTAGCCCACTGCTTTTTTTGAAGCGCTCGCTTCGCTAGGACCGGATCGCCTGCTGACATCGGCGCTTGGCGAATCGTTTCAAATAACGAGTTGTAGACTTGAACGAGTTCGTCGGCCGCGCGATCCGACCAAGGCGAACGATTCAGTTCAGCCGCCTGGAGGAGAAAGATCTGACCGCGAGCGAAGGGGCGAATCGAAGACTCAAACTCGCTCCACGAAATTTGCTGACGAGACGTTTCGCCCATTGAGAAATAAGTCTGCGCAAGCCACTCAGGAATTTCGCCCCCAGATTCTTGACGAAGGCGCGCGATGCCAATTTCGGCGCGGCGGTAAAATTCTTGAGCTCGGTCGAAATTTCCAATACGCGCATAGGCGCCAGCGAGTTTTGCAGGCAACTCGGCCTGACCGATTTCACGCGGCAAAAACTGAGCACGGCTCACGAGGTCGTTCAACGTCACAACGACTTGGGTTTCATCGCCCATCGCTTCGTAGCAAACTGACAATCGATAAAGAGCCATCGCCTGAAGGCGCGGCGCTTTCGCAGTTGCTTGAATGACCGACCGATAACGATCGGCTGCTTCGCCCCAACGTTCAAGACCCTCGAGTGCGCGACCAGAATTTAATCTTGCCGCCTGGGTCCAAGCGGCTGTCGGCGTGTTCAAGAGAAAGGCGTCGAAGTCCGCGAGCGCGTCCTGGAATTTTTGAGATTCAAGCTCATCGACCGCTTTTTTATAGAGATCCGGAGCTTCTTTCGGCGAGGCGCCACGAACGTGCTCGACGATCGGGCCCTGACTAACAAGTGAGGTTGCGGCTCGATGGAGCGAGCTACATCCCGTGAGAGTGAACAAACCGACGGAGGCAAAAACCAGACAAGCCAAAACTCCAATGGTCCCGACGGATCTGATTTTCACGCGGCTTAACTCCCGTTTGCAGTCGATTCGGCCAACGTTTCGCCCAGCATCTTTAAGTCTTCGATCCCATGAATATCCTGCTGATATTCAGGGATGCGAGCGACAGCGACGTTTCTATTGAGCCCTTTGGCAAACTCTTCGTAAAGATCATACCGCCGACTATGGTACTGACGGAACTGATCGAAGAATTTCCGGACCTTCTCTTGCGACAGATTTGCGCCGCCTTGAGCGTCTTGTTGACCGGGCGGCAACCACAGCGGAAACGCACGGTTGATGATCACGGCTTCCAGTCGATAGCCTAGACGTTGCAACTGCCCTTGAAGGTAGCGCGCCTCCGTGAGCTTTGCCGCATCAAAACTTGTGACGACAAAAAACCGGGTCGACTCACCTGTAAGGACTTGGGCGGCGGCCAGACTTCGATCGCGAAGTGTTTTTTGAATCGAGCGGACAGCCGCGAAGAAGTCGATGAGCTCTTCGATAAATTGACCGCCGGTTAGAACCTCGAGCGATTTTAAAACCGTTCTTGTACCGCGACCAACGAGCGAGGCGATGAGGCCTTTCGGTTTATCATCCGGGCTCGTAAACCACTTGGTGATCGTGTCGGAAAAAAGCGCGCTCAAACGCTGAGGCGCCGTAAGGAAATCCATCGCGTGTTTCGTGGGTGGCGTATCGAGAATCACAAGATCGTAGTGGCCCGATTCGGTCGCCTGAAGAAGGCGCTCGAGCGCCGTAAATTCCTGTGAACCAGCAAGTGTCGTCGACATCTGCTGATACAAGCGGTTCTTCATGATGCGCTCGACAACATCAGCTTGGTTCGAGTGCGTTCTGATGAACTTGTCGAAAACTTTTTTGGAGTCGACGACCGCGGCTGCGAGTGAGCCCGTTGCGCCAGGCAGGACGACCGATTTCTCAGCGTCATCACTTAAGTCCAAACCGAGTGCGGTGGCCAAACGTTTTGCCGGATCTACCGTGAGAACCAAGACTCGTCGGCCCATCATCGCTGCGCGAACACCGATTGCGGCCGATACGGTCGTCTTACCGACCCCGCCACTTCCAGCGCACACGATCACTTTTTGAGACTGGAGGATTTCGTCTAACCGTTTCGTAACGCCTCCCCCGTCGCTTGGACTAAGACTTTGGGTTCGCTCGAAAAAATGAGCGGGACCGTGACGACGTCGACGCCGCTCTCTTTCAAAGTTTGCATGTACTTTTCCTGGCGGCGTTCCGTTTTCTCGAGGTAGCGCGAGAATTCTTGAAGATCCGGAGCTGGCTCGCCCTGCCCGTTTGCGATTTGATCGATCTCCGTGAGCGCAACTGGCATTTCCAAAATTTTGTTCGCCACAACATCCACTTGAACGCCCAATTCCGTTTTCAACGTTTGATTGAACTCAAGGGACTCTGTGACCGGAAGCTCTTCAAGCAGTGTGACCACGATGTAGCCTGTAAGCTTCGGGTCTTTGATCGCTTTATCCATTTCGCGACTGTGATGCCCCATCGGTCCGAACTTGATCGCCTCCATCATGCCTTTCGGCGCCTGAAGAAGCGCGAGGGCATGGCCGGTCGCAAAAGAATCGACGATGATCGTATCGTACGGAAGCGGAGGGCCAACCTTACGGATTCCGCTCGTGATTTTACCGAGGATGGCGATTTCGCTTAATCCCGGAGCCACGTTAACGAGAGAGCGCATGACTTTATTCTCGAAAAAGAGCGAGTAAAGGCGCTCCATCTTCAAATAGAAAAGCACATATTCACGGAGGCTCGTTTCGCCGCTCCAGAGGGCGATATCGAAGCCGTCAGGGTGGCGAACTGGCTCGTGGCCGATCGACGGTAAGTTCCAGAAATCCTTGTAATAGCTGGTTTCGCCGATCTCGGCCAAAAGGACTCGTTTACCAGCTTTGGCGAGGTCGTGAGCGAGCCCGGCAGCCACTAAAGACTTTCCGACCCCACCCTTTCCCGAGACGAAAAGGATTTGCTTCTCTTTCCAGGCATTAAAGCGATTCGACACTATGGCTTCCCTCGAGAAATGGATTGGCAAACCCTGCCTTTTTCTCCTAAGATCCGGGTCTTTTTAGTAGAAAAAATAGGCATGCGTCAGGAGTTCCCATGGCCAATACGACTACTTACTCAAACGTTGCAAAGTCGACGATCGAAAACGTTTCCGCTCTCGAGCGCAAACTCAATATTGAAGTTCCAGCCGTGGAAGTACAAGCCGCATTTAACCGCGCATTCCAAGGCATTCAGCGCAACGTCGCTGTAAAGGGTTTCCGTAAAGGAAAAGCCCCGATGAACACTATCAAATCGCTCTTCGGCGATCGTGTGAAACAAGATGTTGTTCAGGATATCGTTCAGCAACATTACGGAAAAGCATTGAAAGAGCATTCGCTCGATCCAATCAGCTACCCAGCAATCGAGTTCGATAACATCGACGAATCGAAAGATTTCGCCTTCACAGCGGAATTCGAAGTGCGCCCAGAGGTCACAATCAAGGGTATCGAAGGCTTGAAAGTTAAGCGCGAGAAGTTCGAGATGAAAGAAGAACTTGTCGACGCAACAATCGACGACATTCGCAAGAGCCGCGCCGAATCGGTCCCGGTTCTTGAAGATCGCGGCGCAAAAGAAGGCGACACGGCTGTGATCGACTTCAAAGGCTACGTTGACGGCAAAGAACTCGAAAACGGCGCAGCCGAAGGTCACAACCTTGAGCTGGGCTCGAAGCAGTTCATCCCTGGCTTCGAAGAAGGCGTGATCGGCATGAAGCCGGGCGCGAAAAAAGAAATCGAAATCAAATTCCCTGAGGACTACCACGTAGCAGACCTCAAAGGAAAACCGGTGAAGTTTGAAGTCACTTTGAAAGAGCTAAAATCGAAAAAGCTCCCAGAAGTGAACGACGAGTTCGCAAAAAGCGTCGGCCCTTACGAGAACGTTGAAGGTCTTCGCAAAGCGATCCGCGAAGACTTCGAAAAACGTGAAGGCAAGCGCGTTGCAGATGACATGAAGAACCGCTTGATGCGCGCTCTCGTCGATGCAAACCCAGTCGCTGTGCCAAAGACTCTCCTCGAAGAGCAAAAGAAAGCTCTCGTCGAAGACATGAAGCAACGGATGCAGCAGCAAGGTCTCGGCGACGGCGAGTACGAAGAGTACAAAAACAAATGGGACGCCGACTTCGCTCAAACAGCGTCGTACATGATCCAGTCGTCATTCTTGATCGACAAGATCGCGACAGATAACAACTTGAAAGCGACGAAGGCAGACCTCGAGCAGAAGATGCAAGAGTTCTCGGCGCAAACAGGCATCGATCTTGCGCGCGTTCGCGAATTCTACGGTGACCAAGAACGTAGCTCACGCCTCGTTTACCAAGTCACTGAAGAGAAGGTTCTCGATTTCTTGACGTCGAAAGCAAAGGTCACAGACGTCTCGAAAGAAGACCTCGCAAAAGAAGACGAAACAAACCGCGCCTAAAACGTTAAGGCTTCAACTGGATTCGCATGAAAGATGTTTCAACGAATTCAAACTCTCGCGCCGCCCCTTACACGGGCGGCGTTCGTTTTGCGCCTTCACCTACGGGCCGCTTTCACGTCGGCAACCTGCGTACGGCTTGGATCTCTTGGAAATTCGCGAAAGCTCTCGGACTGCCTTGGGTCGTTCGCTATGAAGACATTGACCGCCCGCGCGTTCTCGCCGGTGCTCAAGAACTTCAAGCTTCAGACATGCGCGAGCTCGGCATGAAGCCTGATGTGACTCTGACTCAAAGCGAGTTCTACCCGCGTCACCTTGAGCTGTTCGAGCGCGCACGCCGAGAAGGCGTGATCTACGCTTGCGATTGTTCTCGTAAAGATGTGCAAACCGCGCTCGCGGGAATGGCGTCAGCGCCGCACGACGGTGCTGCGCCAATTTACTCGGGCGCTTGTCGCCTTCGGAGTTTCGATCTGCAGTCCGGCTTCTCGCCTCCGCTTTCAAAAGACGTTGTAACTCTCGCTTGGCGCATGAAAATGCCAAGCTCGCCGGAGACCATGGGTGGCGCGCACGCGGAAGGGTATGACGACTTCATCATCGCGCGCACGTCGCCGTCTGGCGATCATTTCGTGCCCTCTTATCATTGGGCCTGCGCGATTGACGACTTCGACGGCGGCTACGATCTGCTCGTACGGAGTATCGATCTCGCTCCAGCGCTCATTTCTCAGCGCGCAATTCAAACATGGCTTTTGAAGTCTGAAAATTCCGCGCGAAAGCTTCCTGCAGTCTTTCACGCATCTCTTGTGACTCAAGAGGATGGTCACCGGTTAGAGAAACGAACAGCTGGAGTCACTCTCGAAGAGCTTCACGAAGGCGGCATCACGTCGAAGCAACTCATCGAGATTTTCGAGGCCAGTTTCGATTTTCCCGAAGCGATTAAGCTGCACGAGTTGGCTGATATTTCTTCCGAACGTCTGCCCGCCCTTACTTTGAAAGAACTCGGACTTTCAGTCGTAAAATGACGCATCAATTCTTCAAGCTGAAGAATCGATGCCTTATTTGACTCTCCAAACTCCAAAGCGCCATGCTTAACCCATGAAGCTTTTTCGTTTGATTCTCGCCTTGATCATTCTTGTTGTCGTCGGTCTTGCCTGCGCCTCGATTGGAGGTTTCATGGGCCAAAATGAAGCGGTCGCGATCGGCTCAAAGGCGATTTCGATTTTAGCGATTCTTGGCGTCGGTATTTTCGCCGTATCGAAACTTCTGAAGGGCTAGAACTCTCTGAGCTCAGACTGATTTTCGATATAAAAAAACGCGGGCCTGGGTCCGCGTTTTTTTATTTCCACATCGAGGCTTGAGGTTACAAGCCCGTCGTCGTGATCACTTCTTCTTTGCTGGCGTTTTCGCCGCTGGTTTGGCTGGCGTAGCAGCTGGCGATGCGGCCGGCGCTGGCGTCGAACCAGAACTTGGTGCTGCTCCCGATGCCTCTGGAGCCGCACTTACCGGTGTTCCGGAATTTGAGCTTTGATCTACGTAGCCTTCCATCACCTTCCAAGCACGGAGGTAATTGTAAGCCTGCATCGCCTGGAAGTCTTCTGCGAGAAGCTTCTCTTTCGGAGTCTTCGCTTTCTTCGGATCGCCACTTGCCTTGAACCAGTAATTCGCCGAATCCGACGGTGCCGGCTCTTCCTTCTTTTCCTGTTCTTCAAGCTCGCGCTCACCCAACAAGTGGCGAGAGATATCGCCTTCTCTGCGGATTTCGCGTTTGATAATCGCTTTTTTATAGCTCTCAGGATCGACTTCATCGACGAGAACGTCCGGCGTAATGCCGAGCGCCTGAATCGACCGACCGCTAGGTGTGTAGTAGCGCGCAACTGTGAGTTTCAAACCCGATCCGTCGCCGAGTTTCACGACCGACTGAACCGAACCCTTACCAAACGACTGTTGACCCATGATGAGCGCACGCTTGTTGTCTTGAAGCGCACCCGCCAAGATCTCAGATGCCGAAGCCGAATACTCGTTGATCAATACGATGATTGGGAAGTTTGCGTAAGTGCCTTCCTTCTTCGCGTAAATCACTTCTTTTTCTTTTTTGTTGCGACCGATCGTGCTGACGATCACGCCTTTTTCGAGGAAGAAGTCCGAAATTTTAACAGCTTGGTCTAAGAGACCGCCTGGGTTTCGACGGAGGTCGATGATCAAACCGCGGATCTCTTTGTGAGATTTGATCAATTGCTTCAACGCCTTTTCCATGTCGGGCGCCGAGTTTTCGATGAAGCTTGTCAAGCGGATGTAGCCGTAGCCGTCATCGAGATCGAGAAACTTGACCGAACGCACCTTCACCGAACCACGTTCAACCTCGAAGACCTTCGGCTTCTCGAAGCCATCTCGGAAAATACCGAGACGCACTTTCGAGCCGCGTTTTCCGCGCATGTGTTGAGCGGCTTCCGCGAGTGAGAAACCTTTCGTGCTAACGCCGTTGATTTCGACGATGCGGTCGCCGGCTTTGATACCTGCGATGTAGGCCGGTGTGTCCTCGATCGGAGAGATGACCGTGAGGATGTCGTTTTGAACCGTGATTTCGATACCGATCCCTGAGAACTCGCCGCTCGTTTCCGACTCGAACTCTTTATAAACATCCGGCGGCAGAAAGTTCGTGTGAGGATCAAGCTCTTGCAGCATGCCCTTGATGCCGCCGTAGATCAGCTTCTGCGTATCGACATCTTCTACGTAGTACTGCTGAACAAGGTTCAGAACTTTCGCAAAGATTTGAAGGTCTTCATAGCGTTCTTTCGCATACGCGGTGGCGCTTGAGAAACCGCCCATGGCTGCAACAAACCACCCGCTCATCAGAACGAGAATTGCTAAGGGAACGACTAAGAACTTAACCACTCTGCGCATCATTGAAGACTCTCCTTAGTCGACACTGGCCATTGCCGCTGAAGTTTTGCTTGCTTCAACTGCTTTCGCGTTTCGAGTCGACATCCAAATCGCCGGGTTCTCCGGTTCTGAAAAATGTCGAATCTCGAAATATATTCCTTTTGAATCGCTCGCATCTGCGAACGGCTGGCCTTTCTCAATCGTATCACCCTGCTTTGCACGCAGGTGAGATAAGTGAGCGTAGACCGAATAATAATGATCCCCGTGATCGATCACGACCGTGGTTCCGTAACCGGGCACCGCGGTTGCTCTTGCGACTGTGCCCTCGAAGATCGAGACAACGGGCGCCGTGACCGCTGCGTAAGTCCAGCCCTTGTGCGAGTACTTTAATTTAAACTTCTCGTCGGTGATTAGACCGAAGTCTTGCGCAACAGCAGCTGCGATCGGCGAAGGCAAAAGACCTTTTTGCTCGTAGATCGAAGGGCGAAGAAGCTCATCCATCACTTCATCGCTCATGCCTTCTGTCTTTTTCCGAATACTTTTGATGCTATCGAGGTTGGCTGAACGCTTGCGATCAAGCTCCGAGACGATCTTTGATTTCGACTGGTGTTGAAGCGCCAGCAGACCTTCTTGTTTCTTAATTCGCTTCTCGATACCCACGAGCCGTTCAACTTGCGACTTCAATTTGTCTTTTTGCTTCGTGTAAGCCGCAACGTTCTTTTTGTAAGACTGAATCAGCTTGTAGTCGCTGTCGGTCACGATCTTTAAGAATCGAAGTGTTTGATCGAGATCACTCGAGTTCGTTTGAGAGAACAAGATGCCGATGTAGCCTTGACCCGACATCTTGTAAAGCGCTCTGAGTCGGCGTCTGAGCTGAACTTTCTGCTGCGAAATCTCTTTCTCGAGATTGGCGATCACTTTCGCGATGTTTCTTACGCCGTCCTGAGCTTGGAAGAGCTCGTCTGTCAGATGGCTCTTCTCAGACGTGATCTTCTTCATCTTTTTTTGAATCGAATAAAGCGAGCCGAGGATCCGGCGTTTTTCTTCTTCCGCCTCTGCGATCTTCTGTTTGCTCGCTGTCATCTTTGCCGCAAGGGCTTCGACTTTGACTGCGGGTTTCGCATCAGACTTCTCAGGTGTCGCGCCAAAAGCAGCAAGCGAGATCGACAGAGCCGAACCCGCGAGAAGCGACTTGAAAAGTCTGAATACGTTTCTGTTCACGTCGACTGCCTCTGAAGAGCCGACCAACCGTCGTTAATACGACGAACAGTCGCCCAAGCACCGAAGGCACCCAAGAAAGTTCCGCATGCGACGAAGGCGAGTGTCAGGGCCGGCCCAAGATAAGTCACTTGATGCGCGAGCCTTGCCAATTCCAAGTTCTTTGAAACGAGCGAGAGCTGCCACGCCTGAATGCCGAAGCACAATCCAAGCGCGATTAAAGCTGCAACGAAGCCCATCGCGGCACCCTCGACGATGTAGGGTCTACGGATCATCGAGGACGTTGCTCCAATCAACTCTAGAATTTCGATCTCTTCACGGCGAGCGGTGATCGAAGCACGAATCGAGTTCGAGACAACAAAGAGGCCACCTGCCAGAAGGATTAAAACCATGACGCCACCACTTGCAGCAATTGCGTTCACGAAAGACGCATAGCTTTTCACCCAAGTCTGGCCGTAAGAAACGTCTTCGATACCCTCGACTTTTCCAACCGCAGCCGCAATTTTTTCTAAAGCCGCGAAGTCTTGTTCAGTATGGACGCCACCTTTAAGATTGATTCGAAAGCTTGCAGGAAAAGGATTTTCGAAATCCGAGTCCGTCAAAAGGTCCGGAGCGTAAGACGCCATCTGAGATTTGAAATTTTGAGTCGCAACTTCGCGTGGGATGTGAACAACCGTTTCGACCGACGGAAGTTTTTCAAGCTGTGACTGAATACCAGAAACCTTATCGGCAGCAACGTTCTCATCAAGGTACGCAGTGATTTGCACTGTCTCGCCCCAAGAAGCTAGAATTCGATTCACATTCAAACCGAGCGACAACACAAGTGCTACGACTGCAAACGTAGCCGTGAGCACCGATAAAGTCGCGAGCTGCATTCCTGTGTGATGAAGCCAAGAGCGTTTAAAACTTTTGAGATCGTTCGAAAGCCAACTCATCTCAAATGCCCCGCATCGATGTTCACGACACGCTTTGCGCGACGACGAACCAACTCATGATCGTGAGTTGCGACAAAGACGGTCGTGCCCTGAGCGTTGACACGATCAAGGAGATCCATGATCTCTTCGCTCATCTGCGGATCGAGGTTGCCCGTAGGCTCATCCGCGATTAAAACGCCCGGTTGGTGGATCAACGCGCGCGCGATTGCAACCCTCTGTTGTTCACCGCCTGAGAGCTGTTCGATCGGCGCATTTTTTTTCAGAATCAAGCCAACATGATCGAGCATGTCATCGACACGTCGATTCAGCCCCTGAACGCGGTCGCCGCGAATTTCTAGTGGCAGAGCGACGTTTTCAAAAACGCTTCGACCGCGAAGAAGTCGGAAATCTTGAAAGACGACACCGATTTTTCTGCGGTAGAAAGGCACTTCGTTTGCGCGAATGGCCGCAAGGTCGTAGCCCGCGACTTGCACTTGCCCCGATGAGGGTTTGTCGAAAGCCGAAATCATTCGGAAGAGAGTTGTCTTACCAGCGCCGCTCTTTCCAGTCAGAAACAGGAACTCGCCTTTTTGAATTTCGACAGTGATGTCGCGAAGCGCGTGCACCGGGCCCGGATACGTTTTGTAGACGTGAGAGAATGAAATCATTCTCTTTATTCTACTTCAGTCAAACAAGCTGACCACTTAGCAACAGGTCTAGAATTTTCTCGTGCTGCTCTCGCAGAGCCAGACGAATTACCTGGGGGTCGACACGGCGTCGATGGATCTGACCGAAGCCTAGGACTTCCGAATACGGCGTCTTCACGCTCTTGATGATCGCGCCCTCTTGGTAAACGCGGCTGACGAGATAGGGGTTTTCGATACCCCAATCTTCACTCTGAACATGGAAGTTCATTCCGCGATAGACGATGTCAGAGTTAAAGCCTTTTTCCATAACTTTCGTTTAGCCCGGTCGGGGCCTAGTAGTGGTCTCGTTTTTGCCGCTTGAGCGACGGTCAAAATCGTCGCTTTTTGAGCCGCCAGACTATCTCATGACTGCGCGAAACGATTCAAGAATTCTCAATTTGAGACTTAAAAATTCCGGTCCAAAGACAGCCTCTTCGTTCGACCCAGCCCCACCGATAAGCACTAGGTCACCCGCTTGGAGAACCTAGACGTGAAGACTGCTTCCCAGATCAAATCGAAGCTCGCAACAGTTGCGCTCGTGCTTGTTGCAGCCTCGCTGAACGGCTGTTCAGTGAGCAGCGGCGATCAAGCTTCACAGCGAAAACCCATCGCGGCCTACTGCCCTTACGTCTCAAGTCCGCGAACGTTTGCGAATTCGATGACCGTTACGGGCTCTGCCAAATATCAGTACCGAATCGATGGCAACGGCGTGACTCCTGATGGTACGAATGCGGTTGTGCCCACGGTGCAAGCCGATGAATCGACGATGTCCTACGGGCTTTCGATCAACGGTACGCCAAGTGTTTATACCTGCACGTCTCCTTGCACGCTGGTTAAAGCTGTAAAGACTATCGTCGACGCCAACTCTTCGGGAAGTATTCGTGCTCACGGCCAAAGCGCTATCGGCTTCTACCGCTCGAGTGGATCAGGTGCGATTACGCTTTCGGGCTTTTCAAATCTCACGCTCTTGAACGCTCGGCCGATTCGGTACGCCGAAGTCCGCGCGACAAACTCAAACGGCGAAATCGTTCAGTGTGCCGAGACCGATGCAAGCGGGAACTTCTCGATGTCGTTACCTGCAGACGGCCAATCCTACACGGTGAGCGTTCTCTCGCGCGCGGCAAATGCGACAAATACGGGTTACATTATGAATAACCCGACCGATAACGAGCCGTATGCGCTAAGCAAAACTGTTCAATCGACAACCGGAGCGAGCCTTTCTTATCTCGCAACTGCTGCAGGTTCGGGGCTCGGCGGCGCTTTCAATATTCTTGATCAGATCGCGAACGCTCAAGCCTACCTCCGCACAGCCACCGCGAACTGCGGAACGGTCGTGAACGGTTGCCAACCTTTCACGGTTGCACCCATCGTGTTCACGTATTGGACTCCCGGTCTTTCACCGGGCGTCTACTACGGTGTCTCTGGCGGTATCAGCTATTACCTCAATGGCAACCGTGAGCTCTACATTCTCGGCGGCGTTAACGGTGACACGACCGCAAGCGATATGGATCACTTCGATAACTCGGTCATCATTCACGAGTACGGCCACTTCATCGAAGATCAATATGGTAAACCGAATTCACCGGGCGGAAGCCATAATGGAAACGCCATCATCGATCCACGTCTTGCATGGGGCGAAGGTTGGGCGAACTTCTTCCAAGCGGCTGTGACGGGCCTCCCCTTCTATAGGGATACGAAAGGTTACATCGGCTGCGGCACAGGCTGCAGCGCAGTTGTCTCGTTCAACGAACCTCTTGAATCTGGTTTGTCTTATACGATGCACGACAATCCGTCAGCCAACGGCGAAGGCAACTTCCGCGAGTTCTCTGTTTCAAGAATTCTCTGGGCGATTCGTGAAGCGTCGGCAACAGGTTTCACTCAAATCTGGTCAGCGATTCACGGCACCGGCGGCATGAAGTACGCAGCCGATTCCTATAAGTCGATCAGCCGCCTTCACGTTATTCAA
>CAJYOV010000191.1 GCA_913776405.1 Pseudobdellovibrionaceae bacterium | reverse complement strand
AGACAACACCGCTGCGACCTGATGAGGCCGGCCTTGACGGCAACGTAGACGGCGACGTTTCGTCGGCGCGTGCGATCACGCTGAACACGACGACGAAGAAAATCGCGAACAGGCACAATTCCCAGATGCTGCCTTCGCTCCGGGAACTCGCTCTTTCTAATTTCATGCGCTCGCGTGCTTTCACGTCGACTTAGTCCTTTGACCGGTAGCCTGAGTCCCCTCCAAAGGTGCCGGAACGGCTCCACGAAGGTCTCTTAGGGGGCCTTTCTCGCAAACTTCGCGCCAGGTTGTTATGACTTCTACACACGGTTCTAAATGTCCGAAATGTCTCTAAAAGCCTCAAAAATAAAAAGCCTCTGATGTGGGTGCATGGGATTTCTTACTGAAACCACCGACAACTTGCGGCCGTCCGCCATGTCCCGTCCAAAGCAGGGCCCGACCTTTAAAAATGAGAGAGTTTGCCTCTCTGTGAGTGAAACTAGAGGGACACCAGAATCAGAACGCCCCCGCGCGATCTCAGAGACACCATGGAAGGAGTCTTCAAAGTGCGTTTAAACCGTGCTGCCCTCGCCTTACTACTCGCTACGTCGACGTCATTGACCATCGCCTGCTCGAAGGCGCCGTCGAATTCAGTGTCGAATCTCATGGCCGAAACGACACCAGAGACTTCTGACCGCGTTCAGGAAACGGTGATCTACGGCGATGATAATCGTCGCGATCTGTATGACGAGAAAGACGCCTCGCTTGTGGCGTTGAGTGGTTCAACAGTTGCGTTGATCAAGAGCTCGCAAATTGGCGCAAACGTTGGTGGCAGCCACGCAATTCAGGGCGAAGGTTACGGAAAGAGCTACGGTCTTTGCACGACTGAGCGGTTCTTTGAGCAAGAGACCGCGGCGTTCTGCTCAGGCTTTTTGATCTCTGACACGATGATCGCGACTGCGGGTCACTGTGTCCGCTCAGCTCTCGATTGCAGCGAGACTTCGTTCGTTTTCGATTACGCTTATAAAACTCAAGGTGTCGCGCCGACTTCGGCACTTGCAGATAATGTTTATCGATGCAAATCGGTCGTCCACTCCGAGGTTGCTTCTGCTGGCGCCGACTTCGCGATTGTAGAACTTGATCGCCCCGTCGTGAATCGTGTGCCGGTTCTCATGCGCCAGTCAGGAGCACTCAACGTTGGCGACGACCTGACGGTCATCGGTCACCCAGCGGGGCTTCCGACAAAAATCGCAGACGGCGCGAAAGTGCGTTCGAGCGACGCAACAAAAGGCTTCTTCGTCGCGAATCTCGACACCTACGGCGGCAACTCGGGTTCGGCTGTTTTCAATTCAGCGACTCATGAAGTTGAGGGGATCCTCGTGCGCGGCGAGACCGATTTCGTCTGGTCCTCAAAAGGCTGCTCGACAAGCTACGTTTGCAAGAACGACGGCTGCCGCGGTGAAGATGTGACGAAGATCTCGAACGTTCAAAAAGTTCTAGGCTCTCTCTAAGCCTCGACCGATTCCCAAATTCCGACAGGCAGGCCATCCAGCAGCTCTTGAGTTTTGAGCGACTGCCCGTCGAGAACTTTACCCGTCATCACATTCCGCCACTGAGACGCCGCTTGCGGCGGCAACTCAAAGCGAACAGTCTCTAACATCTCTTTTTCAAAACGAAGTGGCTCCTTCATCCAAGGTCGCGGCTTTTTCGTTTGCCCGAGAGCGCACGCCATAAATCGCGGAACGACAACCAGTGCCCACTTGCCTTCCAAATGGCGCGCGAACCCGAGATAATGACGGCGGCCATCGCCGATCGGATCGAGAGGGTAATACTCACCCTGAACAAAGAGATTCGCGTGAGCTTTTTTGAACTGAAGAAGCGCGTGGGTGATCCAAAGCTTCACTTCGCCCGACTTCCATTGTGTAACCGCCCGTTTTTTCAACGTGCGCGCTGCCGATTTTGCATCTGCCTTGATCCTTTTTAAGGTCGCTTTACGCAAATCGTAATCAACCGGGCGTCGATTGTCCGGATCGACGAGGCTGAGATCCCACATCTCCGTGCCTTGATAAAAGTCAGGCAAGCCAGGCGATAACGTTTTCAGTGCCAGAGCTGAAAGCGAGTTCCACGCACCGAAGTAAGCGCACTTTTCTGCGAAGGCTTTCAGGCGCTCAAGATTGCGTTTCGACTTCGCCGTTTTTGGTTTCAAAATATCTTCGACACATTGGAAGACCGATTTCTCGTAGTTCTCGTCAGGGTCACTCCAGCTCGTCGCTGACTTCGCTTCCCGGACCGCTTTTAAGAAATAAGCTTTTAGGCGTTCGATGAACGTCTTGTCGAGCTTTCCATCGAGAGGCCACGCGCCGACAATCGTTTCGTAGATCAGATACTGAGTTGTGCCGTCGAGCCCATCGTCGGTTGCAAGCGAATCGAAAAGCTCTGTCCACTCGTCTGCGAGTTCGGAGACTACGGCTAAGCGCGCACGAACGTCTTCGCTTCTCTTTGTATCGTGAGTCGAAGACGCATTCATCGTGAGTGGTTCTGATCTCAGCTTCTCGCGATTTGCCGCATGAAATTCGATCGCGCCATCGCCGGTCCAGTCCGGTTCACCACCGACACCGTTTAACGAAAGATGCGGGAAGTAACGATAGAGAGCTGTATCTTCTAACCCCTTGGCCATGACAGGCCCACTCAACTGTTCCCACCGTTTAATCAGCGCAAAAACGGAGTCGCTCCAATCGCCAGGCGCTAGAAGCACCGATCGCAGCCACTCAAAGGCAGCGGGTTGTGTGATTCGCCCACGCCCCTCGGCTTCAGCGAGCGCCGCCTCAAGAAAGCGCGACTGGATCGATTCGCCTTTTTTTGCATACGTCCGGTAAACACGAAGAGATGAAGTCAATTCGGTGAGTGCGAGATGAAGATCATCTTTCGTAAAATCGGCTTCTTTCCTCGCGGCGGCTGACTCGGCGTAGAGGGAGTCGACCAGATAATCGAGCTCCGAAACAAAGTGCGTTTCTAAGATCTCGCGCTTACTGTCGTAAACGCACTCGTGGAATCGCTCCCAACGTCGATCGACGTTTCGTGTGTAATGCGCGTGAAGATGCTGAAGCCCCGGAAGATCGACAAAGAGCCGCGCTGCTTGGTTCGAGAATTCGTAGCCCGTGGTGCCGTTGATCGGCCACGATTTTGGTATCGTCTCGCCGTCTCCAACAATTTTCTCAACCCAAATGTTCGGAGTTAAAGTTTTTAAGCGATGAAGATAGTCCTCAGGCTGTGTGAGGCCGTCGACATGATCGACGCGCAAGCCGTGAACGAGATCGAACTTCTCGATCAGTTCGCGAATTTTAGCGTGATCCCAATCGAAGACATCTTCGTGTTCAACGCGGATCGCAGCAAGGTCGTTGATATCGAAGAAACGCCGGTAGTTAATCTCTCGGCTGCCGGTCTTCCAATCCGCGAGTAAGTAACTTTGCCGGTTTAAAATCTGTTCGACCGTTTTCAAGGACACGGTCTTCAGTTCCTTGGCTGTCATTGACAAGTAGGATTTGTCCACGGTCGATGGATTCAGCGGGAGGAATTTGTCCCAATACTTCAGCACAACTTCGCCGTCTTTTACTGCGAGGTGGAGTTCTTTCGATGCGAGCACTGAGCGCAATTTCTTACCGAGGACTGGAAGAACCAATCGCTTATCGCCGTTCGCGCGTGCCCGGATGTCGAAGAACTTGTAAAACTTGGATTCAGGGCCGAGTTTCAAAACATCCCACCAGTAAGGATTCAGCGTCGAAGCCGCCACGTGATTTGGCACGATATCAAGAATCACGCCCTCAATAGACTTCTGCTTTTTGACTTTGGTGAAAAGATCCACGAGTTGCTTTTCACCGCCGCGCTCGTCGCTAACTCGAGACGGATCGAGGGCATCATAGCCATGGTTACTCTCAGGCATCGACTCCAAAATCGGCGACAGGTAGAGGTGCGAGATTCCCAATTCGTCCAAGTAAGGAAGAAGGGCTGTCGCACTTTTAAACGGAAATGTCTTTCTCAGTTGCAGTCGATACGTGGCTCGAAACTGCGGCCGATCCGTGTTCATCTTTCGAATTTCCTTCTGTCAATTTTCCCTTTTGTTTTTCGGGAAGACGAATTTTCAGTCGCTCCGCCAATTGCGAAGCGAGATTTTCAAGTTCACTCTCGGTCGTCGTCGGATTCTCGGGTGCCTTGTGTTGGGTGTACCATCGCCAGAACCAGTTCTGAACGAACCCGAGATTAACCTCGGCTGGCAGCTCATCCGCGAGGCGAACAAGATGCAAGATTTCAAGAAGCTTCGAGAAGTTTGCGTCGTCTGCCTCGAACTCTCTTAGTCGACGTTCGAGAACTTCTTCAAGTTCGTGCGCGATGCCGACGCCGTCTACCGGAACTTTCCACTTCGCAGCCTCGCTCAGGTGCGAACGAATCGCCGACGTTCTAACAGGTGCGGAGCCGGAGAGCGCGTTCTGGAGACCGCGGTTCTGAATGAATTCCGCGATATCGTTGAACACTTTCGGAATCGGCATTCGCATCTCATTCAAGTACGTGAGCAGCGAATAGTTGTTCCGGTAAAGACGCTGAAGGCGTTCATCGGCTTCGGTCATCGTTTCGTTCATCAAGATCTCGATAAATTTACGCTGTTCATCTTTGAAAAGATCTTTCAGAGAGTAAGTGCGCCCACCGAAGAAGCTATCGATCACACGCATTGTCTCCGGAAAATCGGCGCGCTCAAACGCGGCTTTCGCGCGAGAGACGAGTTCTTCATACTCTTCTTGCGATTCGAACTTCTTGATACCGCCGTTGATGTTGTGGTCACCGAAGTGCAAGACGCCGAAGAGGATATGATTTCGATCGAGCGTGGTTCGCGAACGAATTCGCGCATGACCGAAAGCGACGTGCGCTTTTCCGGATTCGAGACGCTGAAATTCGATGAGCGTGATCTTGTTGTTATAAACTTCATTTTTGATGCCAAAGTTTTCAAAGATCGAGGCCACGGCAAAGTGCGCCCCGACTCGCAAATTATCGATCCGTGCTGGAAGTGCGTAACGCTCGAAAGCTTCGCGACCGGTTTTGACATCTGGAACGTTGGATTCAGCCGCTTCGAGATCTTTCATGAACGGCTCAAGAAGCTGAATGCCGAAAGCCCGCTCGCTGAGCTCGATTGCGCGATAAGCGTATTGCAAATTCTGAATCGTTTCGAGGCCCGAGACTTCATCAAAGAACCAGGCACAGCTCGTATACATCAACAAAAGATGCCGTTGAGCCTCGAGTGCTTTTAAAAGCACCGACGCCTCTGAATCGCGAAGGCCGCGATTTTTTGTCCAGCGTTTCAAGTAGTCATCGATGTTCGCGAGACTTCGATTTTCGATGACGCGTATGTAGTCGTTTCTCGCAGCCCACGGGTCGATGCCGTGCGCTTCTAGGGTCTTGACGAACGGCTCGCGAATTTGGTCGCGTACACGGTTAAGCGCATCGCGAAGCGGACCGCGCCATCTCTGATGCCAGCCTTCTTTTGTGCCGCTGTTGCAGCCGCAGTCTTGACTCCAGCGATCAACACCGTGGGCACAGCTCCATGAGGAATACTCGTGAATCTGAGCCTCTTGAGTCGGTGGATTCAGTTCGAGATACTGACCATAATTAGTGATCGTCGCGAGATTGTTTTGTTCGAGGTGATAGATGGCGTACGCGAGCGCCATGTCGCCGTTCTTATGATGGTGACCGTAGGTCTCGCCGTCGGTCGCGATGTGAAGGAGCTGATTCGATGAACGCGAATCAAAACCGCTTAAGAGCCGATTTGCGAAGCCCTCACCGTTGTGAAGCAGGCCTTCGAAGGCAACCGCTTTCGAGATGGGGCC
>CAJYOV010000190.1 GCA_913776405.1 Pseudobdellovibrionaceae bacterium | reverse complement strand
CATGCGGCAAGTGTGGATCAAATATTCGCATCGACATTCTACTCAGGTTATCGTGACGGCTATTGCGGTGACAACATTTTGAATTTGGTAAAGCGATCAAACGAAGCGGGCGCCGACGTGTCGCGCGCGAAAATTCTAACGATCACGAACAAGGGCTCGACTGTCTTCGGGATGGTGAATGCCGAGTACGTTCGGAACAAAGGTCGTATCCTAACACAACCCACACCTGAGGGCTTGAAATGGGCGCCGGGTGAAGCGAATTGGTACCACCACGTTGTGCTTGAACTCGACGGCGAAATTTATGATTTCGATTTCGGTAACAAGCCTGTCGTGGCTGGTGTTCAAGCCTACTTTGACAAGATGTTCATCGACGAGCGCCCGAAAGATCAAGGCGGTAAGTTCTTTGCCGACCCAGGCGACAAACTGGCCGACTACGAAATTGAAACTCTGAGCGCTCAAGATTATCTCAAGCGCGTAGAGAAGCCGACGCGCCTGAAAATGAAATTGAAAGACTTTTTGAAACGCTAAGTCTTAACGACGTCTAAGCCTACAGCCGCGATTCGATCGACGTCGCTGTAGGCAGGCTGACTCAATTCTTCCCCGAAAAGACCAGGATCGAGTTCGGTGGAGCTAGAACATGGCTGAGATAAAAAGCTCCTACGCCGGTCCCGCAGCCCTCCACGTTCATGGTCTTCGATCTTGAAATTAACAGCTTGGGTAGATCGGCGGGTTGGCGAGGCTTTTAGCGGCAGTGAAGTTCTAGCAACTGAAACCGATTGAAGGGGTGAATCTTTCTAGATAGTCTTCAGATGGGTTCTTGCTGACCCGGAAGCCTGCGTGAATCACGCGGGCTTTTCTTTTAAGAGTTGAGTCGCCTTTCAATTGTTGAACCGAGGTTCGTATATGGCTTCATCACTGTTCCTTCTGCTCGATGATCTCGCGACGATGCTAGATGATGTGGCCGCGATGACCAAGGTCGCTGCAAGCAAAACAGCGGGCGTTCTCGGCGACGACTTGGCTCTAAACGCCGAACAAGTTGCGGGCGTAGTCGCCGAGCGAGAGCTGCCGGTGGTTTGGGCCGTGGCGAAAGGGTCGCTCGTCAACAAAGCGATCCTTGTGCCCGGCGCACTCGCAATCAGCGCTCTCGTTCCGTGGGCGATTACGCCACTCCTCATGATCGGCGGTGCCTTTCTCTGCTTTGAAGGCGTTGAGAAACTTGCGCACAAGTTTTTGCCTGACCACGGTAAGAAGTCTGGTCACGAGACCGAGAAGCCGAATGCCTCCGTGCACGCGGTAGCTGCGAATCCAAAAGTCGATATGGTGGCGTTTGAAAAAGAGAAGATCAAAGGTGCGATCCGCACTGATTTTATTCTCTCAGCCGAGATCATTGTTATCTCGCTCGGTACCGTTGCCGCAGCACCGCTTCTGCAGCAAGTGTCTGTGCTGATTGCGATCGCGATCGTCATGACCATCGGAGTCTACGGCTTAGTGGCGGGTATCGTGAAACTCGACGACGCAGGCTACGCCCTCCGTAGAAGATCAAATGCGTTTAGCCGATCTCTCGGGCAGGGGCTGCTCGCGTTTGCGCCCTTTTTGATGAAGGCGCTCTCCAATTTGGGCATGCTCGCCATGTTCTTGGTTGGTGGCGGTATCGTCGCTCACGGCATCCCTACGATCGCGGAATTCGCGCACGGTTTTGAAACCAAAGGCGCACTCATAGCGACTCTCGCACCTTTGACTCTGAACCTAATCGTTGGGTTTGCAACAGGCGCGGTCATCTACGGCATCGTGACGCTTGCGAAGAAGCTTCGTCGAAAGAAGGCTTGAGACATCTTGTTCTCAGACGTTGCCTTCACCGGCTAAACTACGAAGATTAAATTGAGTCGAAGCGGAAAAAATTTGCGCGCGAATGTGCGTGCTCTGTCATCTTATCGGCACGAAAAACGAATTACCGAGATTTTCAAAATGATCATCAGCGAAGCTCTTTAGCGTTGCTCGAGCGCCCCGAACGATCGAGCGGTGCGGAACAACTAAATCTAAAGGAGTCTCTCGTATGAAAGAATCACTTCAAGCATCGAAACATCAAGAAAAGCCAGCTAAGAAGGCAAAGCCAGACGCACCCGAGAAACCGCATGCACCCAAAAAGCGTCAAAAGTTTTCGGGCAAAATTGAATTCATCAGCTACTCTCCGCACGGCGATCCAGAAGGCGTCGTTTTGAAAGACGGCGTGTTCGTACGGATCCCGCCGCACTCTCTTCTCGATGCGAATGCGTTCAAGGTCGGCGCTGAAATCTCCGGCGAGGGTGAGCTCGCAGCCGAGAGTCTTGCGCCTGTTTACCACCACGCCAAGGTCATGAGCGGTCGCACGCTAGTAGCAGACGACTCGGGCACAAAAGAAGAACGCGAGTCCTTGAAGACTCAGCATAAACGCGACCTTGAAGGTCGTCGCAAATCAGAACCGAAAATGGAAGACATGGAAATTTCGGGTAAAGTCGCCGCATTGGGTCGTTCGCCAAAAGGCGAGATTGATCGTGTGATCCTCGAAGATGGAACTTCGATTCACCTTTCAAAAGACGCAAAACTTGGGCCGAAAGAGCTTAAGGGGCTCAAGGTCGGCTCACAGATTGAAGTCGAAGGTGAGGGTCGGGCGTTCGGTAAAACGCGTTTCATCAAAGCCGATCACTTGAAGCTTCACTAACTCTGAGCCCATGCAAACGCCATCAAAACAGAGCCTTTTTGCTCTCGATAGTTTGAACGTTTTTTTGGCCGATGTCCGAGATGGCATCGGCCCTTATCTTTCGATTTACCTGCTTGCAACTCGGCATTGGTCGCCAACCGATATTGGCATCGCGATGTCTGCGATGGGCGTCGCGACTCTCATTGTGCAAACTCCAGCGGGGGCTTTGATTGATAAGACAAAATACAAACGTGTCTTGATGGCGATTGCGTCCGCGATGATCGCGGTCTCGACGGTGCTCATGACCGTGTTTACGTCGTTGTGGGCGATTGTTTTCGCTCAGGTCCTTTGCGGTATCGGAGCCGCCTTTCTCGGACCCGGGCTCGCGGCTATCACCCTCGGTCTTGTCGGTCGAAAAAAGCTGGCTCGGCAAACGGGTCGGAACGAATCGTTTAACCACGCAGGTAACGTGGTTGCCGCAGCTTCTGCCGGCGCTCTCGGCTATTTCTTGGGTCGTGAGTGGATTTTCTATCTCGTTGCATTCATGGCGCTCTTAAGTCTTGCTTCGATCCTGTTCATTCGCGAGTCCGAGATCGATCATGATCTGGCTCGAGGATGTCCCGCAAAGCGTGAGGCCAAAAACGGCACGGGCAGAGCCAATGGCGGCGACGCTGAAAGTGCAGACGACGATGAAGACACCTCGCAAGGCTTGCTCGCTCTCTTGAAAGAGAAGCGGATTCTCGGATTTATTTCCGCGATGCTGCTCTTCCATTTTGCGAACGCGGCCATGCTTCCGCTTGTGGGTCAGCGACTATCGAGTGGGAAAGGCGATGGCGCGGCCCTCTACATGTCCGCTTGTATCATCATCGCCCAGCTCGTGATGATTCCAGTCGCGACATTCGCAGGCCGCTATGCCGATTCGTGGGGGCGGCGACCCGTGTTTTTAATTGCTCTCTGTGCTTTGCCCCTGAGAGGTTTGCTCTACACGTTGAGCGATAATTCCATTTACCTTGTGTCTGTTCAGGCGCTCGATGGCATCGGCGCCGGTATCTTCGGTGTGGTGGGTGTCTTGATTGTCGCAGATCTTACGCGAGGTACAGGCCGCTACAACTTGGCGTCAAGCGCTCTCGCGACGGCTGTTGGAATTGGCGCGAGCCTCAGCAACGTCTTCGCGGGCTACATGGTCGCCAAAGAAGGCTACAGTGAGACGTTCTTAAGCCTCGCAGCGATCGCCGCGATTGCGGCCATCGTCTTTTACATCTGTGTTCCAGAAACTGCGAAGGCCCGAGCTGGTGTTAAAGGCTACAAATTAAAGAGTAAGTCTGATCGTTTGAGTCGTTTGAGTTTGGATAAAGCGACAACTGAGTGATCATGAGTTTTGTTGCCGAAAGTTTCAAAAGCGTTGAGTGCTTCACGAGACCTGAACGTTTTTGAGAAACAAGATCGAGCACTCCGCCAAGCGAAACGTCGTATGTCATACGGTCGCTGATGAAAAAGCTGAGAGTCTTTTCGCCCTTCACGACTTGAAGCGCCGCTTGGTCACCGCCGACGTTCTTCAGCGAACTTCCGTCGATGATCCGAATGCGACAGTCTTTCGAGACGATCTTCGTATCCGCCATGCCCGTTGGTTGCGGGACTAAGTTCAATCGTTTCTCAAGCTCTTGCTTCACGTAGATGTGATCGACACGCATCGCGTTCGCCGATAAGGAAGTGACCAAAAGAGCCAGAGCTGCTGCAAAACCGAATAAACGCATAATTTCCCCTCGTGGGAACGGTTCTCCAGCATCTAGCCATTCGGAGTCAAAGCTTGAGCACGCCATTTTCAACTGGCGATCACTTAAAATGGCAATCGGCGATTGGCGATAGGTAAGCGCGCGAACTAGCGCCAGCCAACCTTTTTGAGCCACGCCTCAAATTCCGCAGCTCGGCTCTCTCGATCCTGCGGTGGCTTGTGACCTTCATTTGTGGCTCGAGCGCGAATCTCTTGCGTGGAATCGTGAAGTGGCGGCAGACCCACACTTAATCTTCGGGCGTCCACATTCTCTGGATCCACGATCGGAACAGCGCTCATTTCGCCCTGGGTGTCCCAATCAAATTGAGTGCCGTAGGTTTGCGGTCGGCCCTCGAAGACGGCGATACGGTCCTCTAAGGTCGCGACAAGAGATGCCTCGAATCGTCGATTCTGAGATTCTTCTTTTAGAAGCGATAGACAGCGCCTCTGAAACTGCGGCTTTGAAATTGCGTGTTGAACAACGAGCCACGCTGCTTTGGCTGCCTCATCCCCAACGAGGGCCTGCGATGGCCAGCCGTAGTCGTTCAAGAGAACTTCCAACGAGTCTGCGTTTGCGTTGTGAACGCGCTCCATCTCTGGATGGTAGCCGCCGAAAAGCACGCCGCGATTCAAAAGATCCGTTCGCACGGTCTCGTCTTCACGGACCATTTCGAGAAGCCGCTGGGCAAATTGTTTATTTAGTTGAGTCATCTTGGAAAGACGCTTGAAGAGAAAGAAAGAGTCTCGAAAATTGGTACGGATGGAGGGACTTGAACCCCCACGCTTTCGCAACAGATTTTGAGTCTGTCGTGTCTACCATTCCACCACACCCGCACAGGTCGAGAACGAAGGGTGACAATACTCACCACGACGGGGGTCTTTCAAGAAGTAATTTCAGGCATCTCGTGTTCGATCTTCATTTTGGAGGAGCCGCGCTGACAAAGCGGGCAGTTGGTCGACCTGCCCCTTTCAGGTGTCTTCGGCCCCTAGCTTTCAGTTGGCAGGGGTTTGTGATGGATTGTCCAAAGATTGTGCAAAGTGACTGAGAACGGCACACGGCTTGCTCTAATCCCGTGCGAACAAAAGCCGGTTGATGCGGCCGAACCTCATTTTGGGTTCTCGGCTGATAGACCTCTGAAGGAGTCACTCGATATGAAAAACTTGATCGCGATTCTGGCCTTCTTGATGATGTGCCAGGCTCAAGCTCAACAACCTGTTCAACAAGTTCAGGTTGCTCCAGCAGCTGCGCCACAGCTGGCGCCTGCACCAAAGAAAACATTGATCTACGACGAGCGTTCAAACCAGCTCGTTGAAGTAGCCCCACAGGTCGAAGCTTCGCCTTCGAACCAGGCTCAGAACAATGCATCGGCAACAGCAACTGCAGTCGCACCAGCGGCTCCTGCTGCTCCCGCTGCTTCGCCAATCTACATTTTAAACAACCAGCGTTTGCAAGGCTACCAAGGTGCTACGCAAGCCGCAGTACAAGAACAGCCAACGACAGTGATCGTGGATGCTCCTGCGAAAGCTTCAGCTTCAGAAGCGGTTCGTAAACAGCGCGCAGAAACAGAAGCGGGCACTGAAGACGGTATCGTTCAAGCGCTCGAGAAAGCACGTCTTGAAGACGAACTTCGCCGCCGCGAAAAGTTCAACGCAGCTATCGCAGCTCCGGCTCCGGCAGCAACTGCAGTTCAACAACAACAAGTTGTTGTAGCTCCAGCAGCTCCAGTCGTTGCTGCGCCAGCAACTGTTGTTCAGCAGCAACAAGCTGTTGTCGCGACTCCAGCTGAAGTCGTTGTCGTCGAAGAAGTCGCTCCGCAAAAACCGCAGAAACGCAAAAAAGTTGTCGTTGAAGAAGCGGAAGAGCAAGTTGACGTGAAATCTGAAATCCGCGCAGCTTTGGCTGAGCGCGATCTTAAAAAAGAAGATAAGAAAACGAACTACTACGTTTCGGGTCTCGTCGGTATGGGTGTTTACCCAGACGCGGACTACATCCAGAGCGCACTCGCGACTGGGTTTACTGTTGGTATGGTTCTCCCATCGAACCTCGTAGTTGAAGGCTCGTTCTCTTACGGCAACTACACGCTCGGTTACACGGATTACTACAATCCGTTCACGATCGACATGAGCCAGTACGACTTCTCGGCAGCGGTGAAGTACCAGATCTTCTCGGGCAAGATTCGTCCGAACGTCGGTGCGATCGCAACTTACGTCAACCGTAACTACACGAGCGATTGGTTCGCGACAGGCGGCTACGGATCAAACAACGTTTCGTCAAACAGCTTGAACGCAGGTTTGACAGCGGGTCTCGACGTTGCGGTTTCTAGCAACTTCTCAGTAGGTGTCGACTTCCGTTACCTGTGGTCAGTCGCTGCTAAAGACAGCTACACAGGCAACTGGACTGGCACAAACAACAACAACGCTTGGCGCCCAGCAACGATCGACGAAATGGCTTACTACATGACGTCGCTCGCCGCAAAATTCACATTCTAATGCGTTAAGAAACTGCTCCGCAGTCTCCCACACCTAGCGGTGTGGGTTTCAGGATGCGAGCTCTAGGCTTTTGAAGGCTCTCGGTGACTCCCGAGGGCCTTTTTCTTTTTCTCGAGGCGTGACGCACAGATTCGCCAAGTTGAAGAAGGCCCGTGTCATCGGGCTGGTCGATTGGCTGGGTTTTCATTTCGCTGACGGTTTGAGATACTCAAAGTCAAATGACTCTCAAATCTCGCGCTCTCATTTTGATTTTCATCCAAGCGCTCTTTTCTGGCACGTTGGCGGCAGCGCAACCGGCGGGAAAAAACGCGGCAGCCCAACCGGCCGAAAAATCGGCGACCGCTCCATCCTCCGAGAAAGCGCCAGCCACTCAATCCGCTGCTCCGCGCGACACGACGGTTTCGATTACGAGAATTGTCGGTGAAGTCGGCGATCAGTTTGTCACGAGCCGCGAAGTGCGAATCAATTCGGCGGTTGAGCAAGCCTTCCGAGAGAAGCCCGCGACTGAAAAAGGGTTTACGATTCCGGATCCGACGGAGCGCTCGTTTTCCGGTGAGGCGTCGAAAGTCTTAGACGAGTGGGCTGTCTTCTTTGAAGCGAAGTCGCTAGGGAGTGCGGCTGTCTCGAAATCTGAAGTCGCGCGAGTCGTTGCACTCGTGCAAGACCGATGGGCGAATCAGCCGGTGTGGGTTTCACTCGAAGTAGGTGCGGACGAGCTTCGCCAAATGGTCGAACGAAAGCTTGCCGCCGATGAATTCCAAAAGTTGAAATCGGATCCGGCGCTCTCGCCAATCAGTGATGAGGAAGCGCT
>CAJYOV010000189.1 GCA_913776405.1 Pseudobdellovibrionaceae bacterium | reverse complement strand
CTGCCGGTGCCCAAGGCGCTGTCCACCCTACTTTGCGTGAAGTGAGCTCGGCAGTCGCCGCGCAACCTATTCCGCTCGGGAATACGTATGATGAGAAAGATGCGCTTTTGTTTCATAAACAGGAGCGCTAGTTTCCGCCTCGTTGTCGACGCCTACGCCGGATCAGAGCCGGTGAGTGCGGAAGAGTCGACATATAAAACAAACGGGGTGTCTTATGAAACTGAACGTTCTTTTCTCACTATGTCTTTCGCTTTTTGCCATCGCTGCACACGCAGAGAACTTCGAAAACTTGGACCGCAAGCTCGGTCGCGCGGAGATGGAAAAACTTCTTCCGCTCTACGTTGCGGCTGTCGAGAACACGGCAGGCGTTCTACCTTCGCCGGAAGATAACTCGATCTTAGGCATGGCGTCCGCTTCGGTAACGAACCCAATTTACTCTAATTTCAAAAATGGCAAAATCATCGGCCTTCAGTCGCACACGATCGACGCCCTTATCGCCGAAATGGAAAACGCGGTTCGCGAACTCAAATCGCGCACAGCTCAAGAACGGCGCACCGAAGTGGCCGACCTCGTTTCAGGTATGAAGGGCCGCCTCACAAAAAGACTCAGCTGCCAGCTCGGCTACAAGTCGAATTCTAAAACGGCAAATGAACGTATCGTAAAATGTATCGACGACCGCAGCGTCGCCGGAAGCGACAACGGCACCGACGAAGATGAAGGCTACACCGACATCCGCACAATCATTTTAAGCATCGACGCCAAAACGCTTTTGCCAACCGCTGTTCTGAAAGTCGATCACTTCCAAGCGGGCTGAGTCTCGCTGTCTGCGCCGAGAGGTCATACCTTGCGGTTGGAATTTGAGGGGCGTCTTTCTTCTGAAGCGATCGCTGCCACACGCTCGCTGACTCTCTCCCGATTGCTATCGAACTTTGACGACTTTGCTAATCAACGGGCGTGATCAGTATGGTCGTCAAAGTCGACTAGCGACGGGGAAGGTATCGGAGGTATTAGCGATGTGGAGCAAGGCACAGCAAAGCTCAACTCAGTACACTGAAGCGAGCTGTTGAGGAGTGCGAGATTACTTCTTCGCTTTTGCTTCTTTGGCTTCGGCTTCTTGTGCGGTCATTGAGTACCAGACAGTCGCTTTGCCGCCTTTTTTCAATTCGCCTGTGATTTTTGTTGATGGTGTGCGGTCCATCTCAAACTTTTCGCCCGCTTTGTTGATCACGATTTTTGAGTCGCTGATGTCGACGACTTCGCCCGTGACTTGATAAGTTTTAGAAGCTGCGAAAGCCGACGTCGAAAGACAGAGTGCGAGTGCAAAGAAAACTGCGCGCATGTTGTTACCCTTTATTTGGTTTCTATATTGAGTCTCGCGAGGCCACGAAAACGCAGCCCCAGCCCCAAATTCCAACTCTGTTTTCCAAGGAAGGCAAAACGGGCCCACACTCGCATGACGCACTCGTTCGGCAACGTTGCCGAACACCCGCGTCAACACCACCAACAAGTCGGCGGAGCCGATTTTTAACGTAAGGGGGAGTGAGCAAGCCTGCGAACGACAAATCGGCGGAGCCGATTTTTAACGTATAAGTGGTGCGCGAGAATGGACTTGAACCATCATGCCCGTGAAGGCGCCAGCCCCTCAAGCTGGTGCGTCTCCAATTTCGCCACTCGCGCACTAGAGAGAAGCATCTGAAACCGCGGTGACCCGCCGCTCAGGGTAGTTCCATCAAAAAAATTGATGTGAGGAGCAAATGTTTTCCATCAAGAACTGGCCCCCTGTCAACGCCGTCCCATGGGATGATTAAAAAAAGAGCTGAGTTTTCTCACTTTTGGGCCGCTCCCGAGAGCGGTTTTAGCGCGGCGAAGAGTCTGTACGCGGGATTCCGAACCCAAACTCAGGCGGAAACCATTTAAAGGCCTGCACAAATAAAGCGGGCTTTGTGTTGGATTCGACACTTTGGAGCGGCCTAGGGACAAAACTTTTAACCGAAAGGTTTCCCGGCCCTGTCTTACTATCAAGAAAGGCGATCGACGCTTTCGATGGATTGAAAGCTGCCGACAGTCTGAAGGGGCCGCGATGGATTGTAGCCCCGGTGCGATAAAAAGAATTCCGACGGATTGGAGTTCGAGAGGAATGGGATGGCGCTCAAGGATTTGGAGCGACTGACAGCGGAACTCGAAGAGCTTGCTCAGCTATTAAAAGCGGAAACGAGACCTTCGGCGAGAGTTGTCATAATGGAACGGGTTCAAGAGATCGTCGTAGCGATCGGGAAAGGTTCATGATGAACGATGCAATGGTCATGGTCTCATTCGGAATTGGTTACGTAGCAGCGGGTTTGATGGTCCTCAGCGTTTACGGCTCGAGCACTGCCAGACCTCAAATGAAATTGGTACCTGCGAAGGTACGTTCGCGGAAGTTCTAAGGCTTACGAACTTCCACGAATGTTCTTGATTCTCCTTTAGGGTGTTGTGTGTTTCCCCAGTTGGTGGCCGGGAGTTACGAAAGTGACTCCCGGTTTTTTTTTGCTTAGTTGCGATTCGTATTGCGCAAATCTTCGAACGCTTGCGAGAGACGTTTTACGAAGCTCTCTTCGCCTTTGCGGAGCCAAACGCGTGGGTCGTAGTATTTCTTGTTTGGTGCATCTGGGCCTTCCGGGTTTCCGAGCTGGCCTTGGAGGTAGGCTTCTTTTTCTTTGTAGAAGCCGCGAATTCCGTCCCAGAGAGCCCATTGAAGATCGGTGTCGAGATTCATCTTCACGACGCCGTAGTCGATGGCTTCATGAATCTCTTCTTGAGTTGAGCCGCTGCCGCCATGGAAGACGAATGACACAGGCTTGTTTGAAGCTGTGTTGAACTTCTTTGCGACAAACTCCTGAGAGTTTTTCAGAATAATAGGGGAGAGTTTTACGTTGCCAGGTTTGTAAACGCCGTGAACGTTACCGAAAGACGCGGCGATCGTGAAGTTCGGGCTGACTTCACGTAAGTGTTCGAACGAGTACGCGACGTCTTCAGGCTGAGTGTAGAGTTTTGAGTTATCGACGTCGGTGTTGTCGACGCCGTCTTCTTCGCCGCCGGTGACGCCAAGTTCGATTTCGAGTGACGTCTCGATCTTCTTCATGCGCTCTAAATACTTCGCCGAAATCTCGATGTTCTCGTGAAGCGGTTCTTCAGAAAGATCGAGCATGTGCGATGAGTAAAGCGGCGACTTGTTTGCCTTGTAGTAGGCTTCGCCCGCGTCCAAAAGGCCGTCGATCCATGGTAGAAGCTTTTTTGCCGCGTGATCCGTGTGCAGAACGACAGGAACACCATAATGTTCGGCAACGGTGTGAACGTAATGAGCGCCAGCGATTCCGCCGACGACAGCTGACTTCGTCGAATCAAGACCAATGCCTTTACCGGCGAAGAAAGCAGCGCCGCCGTTAGACAGCTGAATAATGACCGGAGAGTTGAACTTCTTCGCTGTCTCGAGAGTCGCGTTGACCGTGTTCGTGCCAGTCGTATTTACCGCAGGAATCGCGAAGCCTGTCTCTTTAGCGTATTGGTAGAGATCTTGAAGCGCTTTTCCGTAAACCAGGCCTGGCTTGAATTTCATTGTCGTGTCTCCCGTTGCGAATCGGTCAGCGCAAGCCTTTGGGCCTGCAGTTTCAGTCCGCAACTCTGGCTGATAATTTCGGGTCTGTCTTTTCATTTCGCCAAGCGGCAACCGGCTTCAAGCCTTCAATCGCAAGCGACGGTCAGCCTCACAAAGTCACAGTCGGCAACCCTCGCCCTCTCGGGCCGACACGTCTCCGAGACACATGATAATCCAGTCGAATCATCTTTATTCAAAACGAGTATTATCTTGGATCATCAAAATCGCTTACTTTGGTTTCAACAACACAGGACACACCCTCGGAGGTCTCTATGATCCAAGTACGCAAATCTTCAGAACGCGGCGATGCAAACCACGGCTGGCTCAAATCAAAACATACCTTTTCGTTCGCAGATTACTTCGATGAGAAACACATGGGCTTCGGCCCTCTAAGAGTGATCAACGAAGACCGCATTGATGGCGGCGCAGGTTTCGGAACGCACGGTCACCGCGATATGGAAATCATCTCGTACGTGATCGATGGCGCTCTTCAGCACCGCGACTCGATGGGGAACGTGGCCGTCATTCGCCCCGGCGAAGTACAACGGATGAGCGCCGGCACAGGCGTTCGTCACTCAGAGATGAACGATCTGCAGGATAAGGTGACTCATTTTCTTCAGATTTGGATCATGCCTGAGAAAAACGGCATGTCGCCCGGCTACGATCAAAAGCAGTTCGAGAACGACTTCGCATGTAGCGATCTGATCTTGGTCGCATCGAAGAACGGTCGAAATGGATCCGTCTCGATGAATCAAGATGTCGATCTTTATGCGGCGAAAGCGCAAGATGCCGGCGAACGCGTGATGAAAACGTATCCGCACCGCAAGCTGTGGGTCCAAGTCATCTCGGGCCAAGTCACGGTCGACGGGGAAGTCCTGGGGGCAGGCGACGGCGCTGGCATTGAGCAAGTGCATTCGTTGAAGCTTCAGTGGACGAAGGGCACAGAATTCTTGTTCTTCGACATGCCTCAATAAGCGTGTTGCTGGCAGCTCGATTTCGGAAAGGGAGAGTCTACGGGCTCTCCCTTTTTCTTTGCGCTAGACCCGAGTGCTTCAGCCAGTTTTTTGGCGCACGAGCGGCAATCTCTGCCGAGGACGTTCGCTCGGAAGTTATGAAGAACGGGCCCCAGGACTCGGAGAGCGGCTTTTAAGTTTTTAACCTGTCTTTATCAAGGCAGGTAAAAATGTATCTTCAAAGATCGGGCGTAAAAGCCGGTCTGGCAGCGGCTTTTATCGCGATCGCCGTTCTTGCTGGATGTTCGCAACAAGAATTCAACGCCGCATCGGTCGCGAGCGAAACGCACTCTCCTCTTCTCGAAGATGATCATGAGTCGGAGCCGACATTCCTCGAAGAAATGGCTGCGTGTCAGCGCGCAACGTCTTCGCAGATTTCGGTCGTCAATTCGGGCGCAAAGAAATTAAGTGCGTTTCTTGCGAAGTGCGAGAAAGAAACCGGGTCGACGTCTTGGTGCAAGCAAGTGGCTCGACCGAATCCGGATAGCATCGGCACATTCCGCTGCACATATTCGACGGAGCAAGCTCATGTCTTCGTTCACCCTGACGAGAAAACGTGGCAGTGCGCAATCGGCGCTGTGAAGCTTGTCCAAGACCTCGTCAAACAAGGCATTAAAGTCAGTGTGATTTACAACTGGTGGCGCCCGGAACCATACAACAAAAACGTAGGCGGTGCAGCCGGTCGTCATCCAAAGGGGACATCCGTCGACGTTCGCTTCGCCGACAAAGCGAATCAAAATGCGGCGCAAAAGCTTCTCTGCAAAATGCGTAAAGCCGGGAAGCTTCGCGCGCTCGGCTACTACTCAGGCACGGGCCTTCATTTGGGCATGGGCGATGCGACCGCGAATACCTGGGGTAAGAGCTGCCCTTAGTACAGACTGCGCATCAGTTTCCAAAGGCCGATTGCGCGAATGAACTTCTTAAAGTCTGAAACATAACGCTTTTGATATTCCATCGTATCGGCGTACATCAGACGATCGCCTGCGCCGACGACAAGTGGGCGCGAATTTTTCGTGCGATATTGAATGTCTTCGACGATGTTTGCGACGACGGCAGGATCTTCAATGACGATCATGGCTTCGTTATTGGTCTTTTCAGAGCGCACATCAAAGTTGTAGGAACCGACGGCCGCGCGAGCGCCCGTCGAAGTGAAGCTGACGAACGTCTTCGTGTGCGTTGAGAACCGATCCGTCAGCTCGCGATTTTCCAAGCGCAGATCTCGGTCGAGCGCTTTTCCTTTAAAAGCCCACAGCCAGACGTTCTTCGATGATTTTAGGAGCGCCGCCTCTTGCGGTTGGCTAAAGGCCGAAACGCCAAGTGAATCGTGAGATTCATATCCGTTAGTCAGAATCACGACCGGAACATTTCGATCCGCAATCGACTTCATGAGTCTCAAGCGTCGGTCCGACATTGGGAGCGAGTAGTTTTCGATCATCAAGTAACGATCTGTTTGATTCAGCAATCGATCAAGAGCGGGAGTGAGAACCCGATCTTCTTTTGCGTGCCCAGGTTTATCGATCGCAAAGGTCGCGTGCTTCACCTGAAATGTCTCAAGCGGTTTGCGAGCTGCAGCCGCGCGCACTTGTTCGCGAAGTTCGAGTTCTGGCAATTCGCCACCAGCTCCCAACCTCGCAATCGACTCCACTCGCTCAGAGACGGGCATCTCTGGTTGAAAGAGCTTTGCCTTCGACGTCCACTTTTGATCATTCCAGTACGTGTCAAAAGCGGCTTTGGCTTGAAGCGCGATGTTCTGAGCGGCACTGGATGAAGTCGATCTCACCCAAAGCTCGCGATCGATATATTCCCAGCCTTTTTTCTCGAGCGAGAAATAATCGTTACTGATGTTGCGGCCGCCTACGAGAACTTGCTCGCCATCAACCACTAAGACCTTCGCGTGATTTCGGTGATTAATTCGG